>DASXWF010000332.1:0-4463 GCA_036503835.1 Polyangiaceae bacterium
ACACGTACCTCGTCGTGGGCGCTCCGTACGACAACAGCGTGAACCCCGGCGAAGGCTCCGCGTTCGTCTACCGGCGCTCGGATTGGGGGCTCGATCAGAAACTGACTTCGGGCTCGATCGGTCCCGGCGTGCAGCGCTACGGTTACTCGGTCGCGGTCGACGGCACGACCGTCCTCGTGGGTGCTCCCGACGGTGGCGCGACCAACGGCGGGTACGTGGACGTCCGCGAACGGACCGGCAGCGGCGCGACTCCGTGGGAGTACGCCACCCGGCTCGCGCTCGACGAGCGCGGCTTCGACTACCGCGTCGGCACGAGCGTTTCGCTCGCCGGCAATCTGGCCCTCGTCGGAGCCGTGGGCGATCCGCTCACCGGAGGCGGCTCCGGCGCGGCGTACCTGTTCGCCAGAGTGGGCGGCACCTGGAACCCGATCAACGGGCACCATCTGCTTCCGAGCGACTACGGCCAGTTTCAGGCCGCGTTCGGCTGGGGCGTGCAGCTGAGCGGCGCCACGGCGCTCGTCACGGCGCCGCAGACCAAGGGCGCCGTCGGTGCCGCGTACTTCTACGACGGCCTGGCGGACGCGGATTCGGACGGTCTGCTCGCCGCCGACGACTGCAACGACACGGACGGCATCGCCGTGAGCTGCGTCCTCGGCGCCGCGAATCTCAGCTTCGAGCCCGCGCCGCGCCCGCAATGGTCCGCCGACAGCGGCAGCTTCACCCTGAGCACGACGCACACCGACGGCACCACCGCGGCGAAGTTGGGCAACGGCGTCGCGAAGCTTTCGAGCCCGCTGTTCTCCACGACGCTCCTGCGCGAGATCGGAAGCGCGCTTGCCATCGACATCCAGCGCCCCTCCACCGGCAGCAACGCCGTCACGCTCTTCTACTCGGTCCCGGCTCTGAACATCAGCCAGCAGGTCATCGGCACCGTCGATCTGTCGTCCTTCCCCACCGGCACCTGGAAAACCGCGGCGCTTCCGCTCCCGACCGCGCTCCGCAACGTCCTCGCCGGACAGAGCACGAACGTCCGCTTCCACCTGCAATTCAACGCCGGCGCGCCCAACCTGCTGCTCGACAACCTGCGCTTCACGGGCACTTTCATTCCGCGAGCCCCCGCGCCCCCGCCCGGCACGGTGTCGGCCACGCTCACGACGACCTCGAGCGCTAGCAACAACTACTGCATGGCGCTCAAGCTCGGCAACAGCGGCAGCTCGCCCACTTCCAGCTGGAGCGTGGTGATCAACACGCAGGGCACCACCATCACCAGCAACTGGAACGCCGCCTTCTCCGGCACCACGGGCACGGTCACGCTCACCAGCAACCAGCCCTTCAACTCCAGCATTCCTGCCGGCGCCACCGCTCACGACCCGAGCGTCGGTTTCTGCGCCAACCGCGCTGCCGGCTCCGGCGCCGTCGCCAGCGTCGTCAGCGCCTCGGGTCAGTGACTCGAGCCACCGAATCAACCGCCGAAAGCACGAAAATCAGCATGAACACTTACTCGCGACCGTTTCGGGCATCGATTCTGACGACTGGCCTTTCACTCCTCGTCTTCGCGAGCGCCGCGCTCGTCGCCGGCTGCTCCGCCAGCGAAGAGCGGGGCGAATCGGTGGCGGAAGCGAGCGCTCCGCTCCTCACGATCCCGACGCCGGACCCGGCGATCAATTCGCACTTCGGCAGCGCCGTCGCCGCCGACGACCAGACGCTGATCATCGGCGACAGCGAAGCCAAGGCGCCGGCCACCGACGGAATCCCGCGCAACAAGGGCCAGGTGCACGTCTACACGCGGGCGGGCAGCGTGGAGAGCTGGCAGCCACTCCAGATCCTCAAGCCGTTCGGACCGGTGGGCGGCGAGGTTCACTTCGGCTGGACATTGGCGCTGCACGGCAACCTCCTGGTCGTGTCGGCGAACCGGGACGCGCTCGACTGCGCCACCTACCCCTGCGCGAACAGCCAAGACGATCGCCAGCAGGGCGCCTTCTACGTCTACAAGCGGACGGCGCCGGGCCAATCCTTCACGCGGGTAGGCACCAAGTACACCGAGCCGGCGCCCCAGCTGGACGGCAGGTTCGGGCGCGTCATCGCGACCAACGGGAAGTTCATCGCGGCGGCCGGCGGTGTCCTCGACGCCGCGACGAGCCCGGACATTCACATCTACACCATCCAGGCGAACGGCTCGATCGTGTACAGCTACAGCATCGATCCGACGCTGAGGCCTCTCAGCGTGGCGATCACGGCGAACGACATCCTGGCCGCGATTCCCGGGACCTCGGAGCCCGTGGTGCGCGCGTACCACCTGCAGGCGTCGCAACCCGTCGCGCTCTCCAACAGCGCTTCGCTCGGCACCGGCTATCGCGCGGTCGTCGCGAGCGGCAACACCATCGCGGCGCTCGACGGCAGCAACGGCGGCCGCGTCGTGATGGCGCCCGTCAGCAGCGCCGGAGTGGGCAGCGTGACCACGCTCGGTCCCACGCTCGGCCTCGGGTACCCGGTCACGCTCACGCTGCTCGAGAATCAGCGGCTGATCGTCGGCGATCAGGACGTCAACCGAGCCAAGCTCGCCAAGTTCGAGCCAGTCGGCGGCACGTGGACCAACGTGGGATTCATCTACCCGCCGCTCGTCGGCCACCTGCACGGCTTCGGCTCCGGTTCGGCATTCGCCGAGAACCTGGCGGCCACGAACGAGTTCGTGACCGAGTCGCACATCCCGCTGGCCAGCGTCTGGAGCCTCGAGACCGGCGCCCGCCTCGAGGGCGCCACCTTCGAAAAGCAGAAGCTCTTGCCGACGGATACCTGCGGCTCCTCGTGCGGTAGCCAGTCGTTCGCCGGCGCCGAGTTCGGGCGCGAGAGCGCCCTGTCCGGCGACGTGGCGGCCTTCACTCAGCCGGATCTGAACAGCGGCGGGGTACGCAATCCCTCCGTTCACATCTACACGCGCCAGTCGGGCAGCGCCTGGAGCCAGACCGGGCACTTCACGTACCCCGGCAAGCGGACGCGCGACGTGGCGGTCAACTCGGGTCGCGTCTACGTCGGCGTGGGCACCCCCGGCTCCAGCCCCAGCACCTTCATCGACGGTTCCGTGCTCGTGTACGAGCGCAACGCGAGCCAGGTCTGGACGCAAGTCGCGACGCTCAATCCGAGCGATCCGAGCTCCTTGTCCGGCAGACAGGTCGGAGACTTCGTCGCCGCGTCCGGCGATGTCGTGGCAGCCGGCGCCTACGGCTTCGTTTACCTGTTCCAGCGGGGCAGCGGCGGAACCTGGTCGCAGATCCAGAAGCTTCCGGTCACCCCACTGACGGCACAGCTCGGCTTTCCGCACACGGTGGCGCTCTCCGACACGTACCTCGCCGTCGGCGCCCCGTACGACACGAGCACCGCCAGCAATCAGGGCTCGGTATTCGTCTATCGTCGCTCGGACTGGGGGCTCGACCAGAAGTTCGGCCCGCAATCCTCGAGCAGCCCCAGCCGGCACTACGGATACGCCGTGGCAGTCGAAGGAACGACCGTCGTGGTCGGCGCCCCCGACGGCGGGACGTTCGGTTCCGGGTTCGTCGAAGTCCGCGAGCGGACCGGGACCGGCACGACGCCGTGGGAGTGGAAGCGAGAGCTCACCACGCCGGGCGGGACCGGCTTCGACTACCGCGTCGGAACGGCGGTTTCGCTCTCCGGCAATCAGATCCTGTTGGGTGCCGTCGGCGACCCGCTCACCAAGGGCGGCGGCGGCGCGGCGTACCTCATCCCCAAGGTGAGCGGTACGTGGGACACCAGCAAGGGTCACATCCTGCTGCCGACGGACTTCGGGGATCCGGCTGCCAACTCGTTCGGCTGGAGCGTCAACCTGAGCGGGACGACCGCACTCGTGACTGCTCCGCCGACCGCGGGCAGCTCCGGCGCCGCTTATGCCTACGACGGTCTCACCGACGCGGACAACGACGGCTTGCTCGCCGCCGACGACTGCAACGACACGGACGGCATCGCCGTGAGCTGCGTGCTCGGCGCCGCGAACCTCAGCTTCGAGCCCGCCCCGCGCCCGCAGTGGACCGCCGAGACGGGCAGCTTCACTCTGAGCACGACGCACACCGACGGCACGACCGCGGCGAAGCTCGGCAACGGGACGGCGAGACTGTCGAGTCCGCTGTTCTCCACGACGCTCCTGCGCGAAATCGGCAGCGCCCTTGCCATCGACATCCAGCGCCCCTCCACCGGCAGCAACGCCGTCACGCTCTTCTACTCGGTCCCGGCGTTGAACATCAACCAACAGGTCATCGGCACGATCGACCTATCCTCGTTCCCGGCCGGCGCCTGGAAAACCGCCACCGTGGCGCTCCCGACCGCGCTTCGCAACGTCCTCGTCGGTCAGAGCACGAACGTCCGCTTCCACCTCCAATTCAACAGCAACGCGCCGAACCTGCTGCTCGACAACCTGCGCTTCACGGGCACGTTCGGCCCGCGCTCGCCCGCGC
>DASXWF010000333.1:0-16862 GCA_036503835.1 Polyangiaceae bacterium
CTGGAGCTCCTCGCCGAGGTCACTCAGAAGCCCGCCTTCGACCCCAAGGAGTTCGACCGGGTCCGGGCCGAATGGCTCGACCAGCTCGTAGCCGAACGGCAGGATCCGAGCCGGCTCGCGAGCCTGGCGGGGCTCCGGCTCCTGAACGGACCCGTACAAGGCGCGCCCGTAAGCGGCAGCGTGAGCGACGTGAAACGTCTCACTGTCGGCGACCTCGCCGCCTTTCACGCGAAGCACTACGAGCCCGGGAGCGCCGCCCTGGTCCTCGTCGGGGACGTGACGCTCGAGCGCGTGCGCCCGAGCGTCGAAAAGCACTTCGGCGCCTGGCGCGGCAAGGCCCCCGGAAAGGTGGCAAGCACTCCGCTCCCCGCCGCCGTCCAGGGCCAGCGCGTGTTCGTCGTCGACCGGCCGGGCGCCGTGCAGACGGCGCTTTTTGCAGCCCAGCGCTTTCCGTCCCGCGGCGCGCCCGGCTTCGAGGCGCGCGAGGTCCTCGGTCAGGTGCTGGGCGGCCTCTTCACGTCGCGCATCAACATGAACCTGCGCGAAAAGCACGCCTACACCTACGGAGCCTCCGGCCGGCCCATCGCCACGCGCAACTGGGGCGCGTTCATCGTGCAAAGCAGCGTGCGCACGGACGTGACCGCGCCCGCGCTCGCCGAGATCGTGAAAGAGCTCGAAAGCGCCCGGGACCCGGCCCTCGGGGCTCCCCTCACGGCCGAGGAGATCGGTCGCGCCAAGGCCGATCTCCTGCACTCGCTCGGCGCCCGGCTCGAGCACACGAGCCGCGTGGCCCAGACCGTGACCAGCGTTTTCTCCCTCGATCTCGGCGCCGACTACTACACGCGCTACCCGGCCATCCTGGCAGCGGTCGGCCCGCCCGAGCTCGCGACCAACGCGCAGCTGCTCACCCCGCAAGACCTGATCGTCGTGCTCGTGGGCGACCGTGCCGCGATCGGCCCCGGCCTCGAGCAGCGCGGGATCAAGCCGGAGCTCGCTCCCGACGCCCTCACTGAGTGACGGCGTCGGCGCGCCGGGGTTTGGCCGGCGGGTCGGGCAGGGAATCGAGATCGATCGCCGGGGGGGCGGTCGCGGGCGGGACGACGCTCACGTTGCCGTTCGGATCGACCCGCACGGTCGTGCTCGGCGGGGTCGCGCCGGCCGTGGCGTCCAGAATCGCGGCGATCAGGGTCCCGAGCGCCAGCGAGGCGAGCCCGGCGGCGCCGAGCAGGTAAATCGTACGCGCCTCGATGCGCGGCTTCCGGTGCCGCTCCGAGATGGCACGGCGCATTTGGTCGAGCTTCTTGCGGTCGCGGATCACGACCGTCTTCTCGCTGCGCTCGCGCCGCCCGCTCCGAACCGTCGCGCCGCGCCGGCTGGAGTCGGCCTGCGCCTCTTCCGAAATCACCACCGTGGGATGATCGGTGGTGACGCCCTGAGCGCGCGCCTGGGGGGGATGCGCGCCGGTCTCCTGAGCGATGATGACCTCGTCGCCGAGCTCCTCGAGCCCGTCGTCCAAAGGATGTTGCAACCGCTCATCGCGCACGGTGCCGGAAGCTTATACCCGGTCGTAGCCCCCGCAAAGCGGCCGGTTCTTACGAGGATTTACGAAGGCCCCGGCTCCCGTGATACTCTATAAGACCGTGGCTCCCGAGAACCACGTGCTGGTGGTGGATGACGACGCCGTCAGCCGCCACATGCTGGGCCAGATGCTGGCGGGCGCCGGCCTGCGGGCCACCGTCCTCTCGAGTGGAGCCGAAGCGCTCGCCTACCTCGACGGCCACCCCTCGCCGAGCGCGGTCCTGCTCGACCTCGTGATGCCCGAACCGGACGGCTACGCGATCCTGCGACACCTCCGGAGTCGCCCCGGGCTCTCGGAGGTGCCCGTGGTCGTGCTCACCGCCCTCGACTCGGACGCCGAGATCGAGCGTGCCTTCGCGACCGGAGCGGACGACTACGTGCGAAAGCCGTTCCGGCCCGGGGAGCTCATCGCGCGCCTGCGCGTACAGCTCCGTGTGCGGGAGTACCTCGAGCGGCTCGGCCGTCGGGACCGAGATCAGAAGACCGTGCTCGAGCTCACGCAGGCGCTCGCCTCGAGCCTCGACATCCGGGACATCCTGCTCACGGTGGTGAAGCGCATCGCCGAGGTCGCGCGCGTCGATCGCGTGAGCATCGTGCTCTTCGCGGAATCCGGAAAGATCGGCTACGTGCTCGCTTCGAGCGACGACGACACGCTCCGCGACCTGCCCATCAACATCGACCAGTACCCCGAGATCCGCGAAGTCGTGAGCACGGGCCAGGCGCTCGTGATCGAGGACGCCGCCGGCAGCCCCCTGCTCGAGGTCGTGCGACAGAAGGAGCCCGCGCGCGGCTTCGCCTCGCTCGCGCTCTTGCCGATTCTGCACGAGGTCGGGCGCCCGCTCGGCGTGCTGTTCCTGCGCAAGAAGGCGCGCGCGCGCTTCGGGGACGACGAGCTGTCCCTGGTCTCGACGCTCGCGAACGCCACCGCGATCGCGCTTCGCAACGCGCGCATCCTGAAGTCGCTCCGCGATCAGACCGCCCAGAGCACCTCGGCGCGCGTGGAGGCCGAGCAGCGGGTGGCGCTGTTCCAGCGCTACGCGGGCTTCTTCGAGAGCTCGGCGGACGGCATGATCGTGATCGACCGCAGCGGACACGTGCTGTTCGCCAACCCGCGCGCCCGCGAAATCACCGGAGCGACCGAGAGCGAGCTCTCCGCGACGACGTTCCGCTCGCTGCTCGCCCCGGGGCAGGAGGAGATCGTCGAGCGCCTGCTGCGCGGCTTCGAGGCCGGCGTCTACCCGCGCGGCGTCGATCTCAGGCTCAGCGAGCGCCACGGTCGCTCGGTGACCGCGAACGTGAGCTTCGGCTCCGTGCTCCACGAGGACAACGCGGTGCTCTTCACCTTCCGCGACGTGACCCTCGAGCGGCGCACGGCGGTCGAGCTCTCGCAGACCAAGGATTTTCTCGAATCGGTCATCGACAGCTCGGTCGACGCCATCGTCTCCGCCGACCTCGAGGGAACGGTGCTGCTCTTCAATCGCGCGGCCTCGCGCGTGTTCGGCTACGTGCCCGAAGAGGTGATCGGCAAGCTCAACGTCGAGAAGCTCTACCCGCCCGGGGTGGCCCGCGACGTGATGCGCAAGATCCGGAGCCCGAACGCGAGCGGCTTCGGCCGGCTCGAGGATTACCGGGTGGACATGCTCGGGGCGGACGGCCGTTCGATCCCGGTCCAGCTCTCCGCTTCGCTCGTGGTCGAGAACGGCAAGCCGGTCGGCTCCCTCGGGATCTTCACCGACCTGCGCGAGCGCGTGCGCATCCAGAGCGAGCTCGAGCGCGCGCACGAGGAGCTCCGCGGCCGCGAGAAGCAGGCCCTGATCGCCGAGCTCGCCGGGGCCGCCGCGCACGAACTCAACCAGCCGCTGACGAGCGTGATCGGCTACGCTCAGCTCCTGTCGCGTCAGCTCGAAGGCAATCCGAACCAGTACAAGAGCGCGCAGATCATCGTCTCGGAAGCCCAGCGCATGGCCGAAATCGTGCGCAAGGTCGGCAGCATCACCAAGTACGAAACCAAGAGCTACGTCGGCGAAGCCCGCATCCTCGATCTCGAGCGTGCGAGCGGTCCCGAGATCGATCCGGAGCGCAGACCATGAGCCGGATCAAGGACGCGACCGAGCGCACGCCTTCGCTGCCGCCCGCTAAGATCTCCGACACGCGGGAGATCACGAGCGCGCCGCCCGGAGCACGCCGCGCGTCGGAACGCCCGTCGGTGGCCGATCCCTGGCGCGACCTCTTGCTTTCGCTGTCGCTCGAGCTGCCGCTCGAGGGCGGGCCCCTCGACGTCGCGGACCGTTTCCTGGACGGGCTCTCCCCGCTCCTGCCGCACCTCGCGCTCGGTGCCTGCGTCGTCACCGAACCCGGCGAGCGGCCGGCCGTCAGCGTGCGGCTGCCCCCCGGCGCTTCGGACGCGATGCAGCGCGATCCCACGCGCCTGTTCCCCATGCTGCACGAGGAGCGGGTGCTGCCGCTCGACGAGGCCTCGACGTTCCACGTCGGCTGCGCGAGCGATCTCGCGCCGCTCGACCTGCAGATCGTGGAGCGCGCCGCGCAGGTCTTCCAGCGCTCGCTCGAGCGCTCGCGCAGCTTCCGGCGCACGCACGAGTCGGCTCGCAGCCTGGAGCGCCTGCAGGCGCACATGATTCAGGCCGAGAAGCTGGCCTCGCTCGGCCAGATCGTGGCCGGCGTCGTGCACGAGCTCAACAATCCGCTCACCTCGATCATCGCGTACTCCGAGTACCTGGCGCGCAAGACGCGCATTCGCCTGCCGGACGAGGACGCCGCGGACGCGCTCGAACGGCTGCGCCGCATCGAGGAGGCGGCGGGCAGGATCCTGCGATTCTCGCGCGATCTCGTGGCCTACGCGCGGCCCTCGAACGAGATCCCCGGGCCGGTCATGCTGAGCGAGGTCGTCGACAAGGCGCTCGTCTTCTGCGAGCACGAGTTCGTGGACATCACCGTGGAACGCGACTTCCCGTGGCTGCCGGCGATCCGCGCCGTCGGGGGCTCGCTGACGCAGGTGTTCGTGAATCTCTTGACCAACGCGGCGCACTCGATGGCCAAGCGCGGCGGCACCCTCAGGCTCCGCGCGCGCGTGGATCCGGCGGCGCACGCCGTGCTCGTGGACATCGAGGATCAGGGCGCCGGCATCGAGCCGGAGCACCTGCCGCTGATCTTCGAGCCGTTCTTCACGACGAAGAGCGAGGGGCGCGGCAGCGGGCTCGGTCTGTCGATCGTGCGCGGCATCGTGGACACGCTCGGCGGCACGATCTCGGTGCAGAGCGTGCCCGGCGAGGGCACGACCTTCACGCTCAGCCTGCCGATCGCCGCCACCGGCAGCCTGATTCCGCGCGAGCCGGACTCGGCGTAGCACCCGCGAGAGGATTGCGACGGCTCACTTCACGACGCGCAGCACCAGCACGAGGATGCCGCTCTTGTGGCGCTGCCCCGCGACGATGAAGCGCTGGCCGAACTTGGCCTTCACCTCGAGCAGCGGCAGAAAATCCGGTGCGCCCGGCTGGTTGATGCTGGCCGAGAGCCGCACCGAGCCGTCACCGAGCCGATCGACCAGGCGCGTCTCGAGCACGCGGCCGTTCGGCAAGCGCCGCGTTTTCGGCTGGCCCTTCTCGAGGGCGAGCTCGGTCTGGTCCGCGATCGCGTAGCTGTCGTACGAGGAGAACGGCGCCTGGGTGAGCTCGGTCAGGTCGCGCAGGCGCGGGTCGATGCCGCGCTTGGCGTTCGTCGCGTGCAGAACGAGCAGCTCGACCGTGGCGCGCTCGACCGGCGGCTTCTGCGCGCGCGGCGCCTTGTCCGGCTCCGCGGCGAGGAGCGAGCTCGTGCCGACGAGCGCCGCCGCGAGCAGCAGGGCCCGGGTCGCGGAGCGAAACCTCATGCTCGATTTTTCTCAGCTGATGCCCACGGAAGCGCCGAACCCAACGTCATAGCGTGCCGGTGACGGCGGGCAGCGGCCCCTCGGTCAGCCAGACGACGGTGGTTTCGCTCAAGGCGCTCTGTACGAGGAAAACCGCGCCCTCGCGCGCTCCGAAGTCGACGTTCTCGACGGCGACCGCAGGCTCCGGCTCGGCTGCCGGCGCTCGCGCTTCTGTCGGGGCGTGGACCGAAGCCGCCAGCGCGACCGGCGCCGGCACCCCGTTCGGCAGGGTGCCCGGGATCGACGAGACGAGCGCGACCAGGCTGGCTGCGACGGCGAGAGCGAGCGCGCGACGCGGCTTCGAGCGCAGCGCGGGCGCGGGACGCACGCCGCGAGACGTGTCGTTCGCCGCCCAGATGCGCACGAACTCGCCGAGCTGCTCGAGCCCCTCGAGCCGCGCGCTCACCGAGCGATCGCTGAGCCGCGCGAGGCGCACGCGGCGCGCCGCCTCGGCGTCGAGCTCACCGTCGTGAAAGCGCATGAGCGTCACGTCGTCGATCTTCATCGCTCACCGTCCGGCCGCGCGCTGGTCTCTTCCGCGTAGCAAGCCGCGAGCGCGCGCTGCAGCTTCTTTCGCGCGTGAAAGAGCCGGCTCATGATGGTGCCCTTGGAGACGCCGGCCTCGGCCGCCATCTCCTCGTAGCTCTTGCCCTCCACTTCGCGCATCACGATGACGCTCCGGTGGTAGGGCGGTAGCGCGTCGAACGCGGCCGAGAGACGCGCGCCGAGCTCGCGGCGCGAGAGCACGTCGAGCGGGTCCGCGCCGTCGACGCGCGCGAGCAAGAGGGCGTCCGCCTGCTCGCCCACGAGCTCGTCCGATAGCTCGTGCTGCCAGGACGGGCGCCGGATGAGATCGATGGAGAGATTTTTGACGATGCGGTAGAGCCAGGTGAAAAAGCTCGCGGCGCCGTTGAACCCGTCCAGGGAACGGTGCACGCGCAGGAACGCCTCCTGGACGATCTCGAGCGCGTCCTGCTCGTCGCGCACGAGGCCCACGGCAATGGCGTACGCTCGCCGCTGGTGGCGCTCGACCAGCTGCCGGAAGGCGGGTTCGTCACCACGCTGCGCACGTTCGATGAGCTCACGGTCGCGCTCCGATTCGGCCTCGCGGGCCCTTCGATTGGACGCTGCGCGCTCGCGTCTATTCACTCCGGGCGAAATCGGAGCCGGGCCGGTGCTGACCGCTTCGGGTGCCTGCAGCGCATCGCTCGGGCGCCCTGCCGCTCTCGGTCGCAGCTCGAGGGCCGCCTGTCGGGGCATTTCCGGGATCTACGGGGCTTCGCCTCGTCTTCTCCCCTACGCAGGAGCCCCAAAAGCAGGCCACCAGGCTTCTCGGAGTCGTCCTCATGACTCCAGCGACCGAGAAAGCCGGTTCAGGGCAGGCCGGGCATGCCGGGCGCCCGCGGCTCTTCCGGCAGCTCGGCCAGCTGGACCTTCAGGTCGAAAGTACGCTTGCCGCGGATGACGCGGAGCGTCACCGATTGACCTACGCCAGCGAGGCTCGCCACCCAGCGCAACCGCTCCGGACTCGGGATCGCGTCGGAGCCGAAGCCCACGATCACGTCGTCGGGCGCGAGCCCCGCGCGATCGGCGGGCCCGCCTGGAACGACGACACGCACGAGCGCGCCCGTGTCGTCCGGCAGGCCGAGGCGCGTCGCGTCGTCGCCCTGAACGGTCGAAACGTGCACGCCGATTGCGCTCCGCTTGATCTTGCCGTCCTTGAGCAGGCGCGGCAGGAGCTCCTTCACCATGTTCACGGGCACGGCGAACCCGATGTTGTTCGCCTGCGCGCGAATCGCGGTGTTGATGCCGACGACGCGACCGGTCACGTCGAGCAGCGGACCGCCGGAGTTGCCCGGGTTGATGCTCGCGTCGGTCTGCAGAAAGTCGTAATACCCGGAGTCGTCGAGCCCTCGCACGTCCTGATTGGTTCGGCCCTTGGCGGAGACGATGCCCGCCGAAACCGTGTGGGACAGCCCGAACGGGTTGCCGATGGCGACGACCCAGTCGCCGACGCGCAAGGAGTCGGAGTCGCCGAAAGGCACGTGGGCGAGACCCGTCGCCTCGACGCGCAGGATCGCGATGTCGGTGGGCGGGTCGCGGCCCACCACGGTCGCCGAGAGCTCGCGCTTCTGTCCTAGGATCACGCGAATCTCGCTGGCGCCCTCGATCACGTGATTGTTCGTGAGGATGAGGCCGGCCGGATCGAACACGAACGCGCTGCCGAGCCCCTCGCCCACCACGCGGCGGCGGCCGACGATCGAGCGCTCCTGCAGGGTCTTCACGAAGACGACGGCGGCGTCGGAACGCTGCGCGAGGTCCGCGAAGCTCGCAGGCATGCCCGTGGGGCCGGGCGCGGGCGCGGCGCGGCCGGCCGCGCTCGGTGGCGGCAAAAGCGGCGAAGAGGCGACGGGCACCGCCCCGGACGGCAGGCCGCCGGCGCCCACGCTGCCGCTCACCCGCCCGCCCGTCTTGCAGGCGGCGAGCGCGACCGCGAGGAGCGACAGCGCGAAGAGAGCGGGGCGCGCGTTCACTTCGGCGGGTTGCGCGAGACTTCCACGTAGCGGAGGCGGAGGTCGTACAGCGCCTGTTCGAGCAGGCGCTCTTCCGGCCCGCTCAAGTTGTTGCGGGTCTTCTCTTGCAAGAGCGTCAAGAGATCGATCGTCTGGCGCGCGAGCGGCGGGTTCACGCCGCGCCGGCCCTCGGGATCGGGAGCATCGCCGAGGTGGACGAGCGCCGAATGGCTGAGCGACAGGAGAAAGGTCGAAAAGTCGATGGCGGGGAGCTCGGGAGCCCCCTCGCCCGCCTTGTCGGTATCTGCCGCGCCCGTGCCAGCTGGGCGCTCGGCCTCACTCACGGTTCGTCCTCCGCGTCTCCGTCGGTCTTCTCGGGCTCGCCCTCGGGCTTCGACTCCTCGACTTCGGGCGCCTTCTTCTTCTCGGCCGCGGCGATCTTCTCGCGGTCGACGACCTTCGTCTCCTCGTCGTCGTCGTCCTCGTCGTCGTCGTCATCGTCGTCGTCGTCGAGAATCGGCGCGTCGAGATCGTCGTCGAGCGGCCGAACGGGAGCGACCGGCGGGCGAGCGCCCGAAGAGCGCACGATGACGATGTCGCGATCGCTCTCGGCCTGCAGCGCCGGCTGCTTGACCGTGAGGTCGACCGCTTGGGCCTGGAGGTCGGGCAGCGCCTCGAGATGCTGGTTGACCTCGGCTTCGGAAACGAGGCCGCTCGCGAGCAACCGCTCGCGCACACGAACGTCGAACTTGAGATCGGCAGGAATGGCCATGGGGGGGGATTACCTAGCTCCGGACCCCGGGTCGAAGCAAGCGTTCAGGGGAAATCAGGCCGTCCGGAGCCTCCGAGCCCTCGTCCGGGGCGTCGGCGAGCAGGGCTTCCGCCAGCCCGAGCTCCTCCGCGCTGGCCGCCCGGGCCTCCAGGACCTCGACCTCGAAACGCACGCTCTGGCCGGCGAGCGGGTGGTTCATGTCGAGGCGCACGTGTTCGTCGGACACGTCGAGCACCCTCACGACGGCGAGTGTCCCGTCTTCGCGTTCGAGCTCGAGGCGATCCCCGGCAGCGACGTCCGCGGGGAACTCGTCGCGGGCGAACTCCACTTCCGCCTCGGGCCGGCGCGGCCCGTACGCGTCGCGCGCGCGGAGCTCCACGCTCCGGCTCGAGCCGACGCTCGCGCCCTCGAGGGCGGCCTCGAGCGCCGGAAGCAGCACTCCGTACCCGAACACCAGCGAAAGCTCGGCGGGAGTTCCCTCCACGACTTCGCCTTCCGCGTCGCGAACCGTGTAACGAAGCCGCGTCCAGACGCCGGGACCGAGCTGAAAACCTTGCTGGTGGCTCATGGTGGTGCCGAAAGCTCGCCGGCGAGCGCGCTCGCGGCGACGACGAGCGGGCTCGCGAGGTAGACCTGACCCGGTCCACTCCGCCCGCGGTAGTTGCGGCTGCTCGCGCTCACGGTGATCTGCTCCGCTGTCTCGGAGACGCCCGGCCCGGCGGCGATGCACGCGCCGCAGGCAGGATCGAGCACGGTCGCGCCCACCCGCTCGAAAGCGGCGAGGTATCCGGAATCAGTCGCGTGGCGCCGCACGCGCTGTGATCCGAACTGCAGGTAGAGCCGCACTCCCGCGGCGACGCGCTCGCCGCGCTCGGCCGCCGGCACGAGCACCGACGCGTAGAGGTCCATGTCCCGGCGCTTGCCGCCGGTGCACGACCCGGCATACGCGATGTCGATGCGCACGGGCGGCGAGGAGCCGCGACGGAGCTCCGAGAGCGGCAGGACGTTCTTGGGGTCACCGGGCCGCGCCAGCATCGGTTCGACTCGAGACAGGTCGATTTCGACGCTGCCCGCGTAGTCGGCGCCGGGGTCGGGGAGGGTTGCGCGCTCCCGAAAGCGACTTGCGTCGCCGCCGCGCAGCTCGGCGACTTCCTCGGCGACGCGCGCGTCCACCTCCACGATGCCCGTCAGCGCTCCGGCCTCGACCGCCATGTTCGCGAGCGTCGCCCGCTCGTCCAGCGGCAAGCCGAGCAAGCCGTCGCCGCCGAACTCGAGAACGCGCCCGGTCGCCGCTCCTCGCTTCACGAGCTCCGTACCGAACAGCGTGAGCATCACGTCCTTGGCGCAGGTCCCCGGCGGCAGCGCGCCGCGCAGGACGACCCGGATCGTCTCGGGTATCGTCAACCGCACGTCGCGTGTCATGAACGCCGCGGCCATGTCGCTGCTGCCCACGCCGAAGGCCAGGCAGCCGAGCGCTCCCGCCGTGGACGTGTGCGAATCGGTGCCGACCACGATCATGCCGGGCTCGGCGACCGACTCGAGGATCTCCTCGTGGCAGATCGCGTGGCTGCCTCGCGCAACGCCGGCCTCGGCTACCTCGCCGAACAGCTCGAGGCCGTGGCGCTCGGCGAAACGCTGCTGCAGGACCGGTAGGAGACGCGCCTGCTCGAGCAGCGGCAGGCGGCGCGGATCGCGGCCGAGCACGTGCTCGACGAACGTCAGGTGATCGCGAAAGAGGAGGATCGAGTCCGGATCGGCGGGACGCGCGTCCTCGCCGAACGCGCGCCTGAGGAGCGCATCGAGCATCGGCGTCACGTAGTCGTGGCTGAAGCGCACGTCGGCGCGCACGAGCACGGCGTCCCCGGGAGAAACCGACTCGACCCCGATCTGCTCGCCGCGACCGTCCCGCACGACGTGCGCCGCGGCGATTTTCTCGACGAGCGTCTGCGAGCGTTGCCGGCGCGAGCGGGGCGGCAGCTCCGCGCCGCCGTCCATCCGCAGCCTCGCGAAGGCGAGCAGGCCCCCGGCGCTCGCTACCGCGCGGCCGAGCTCGTCCGCCTCGCGCACGAATTCGTCCTGGGAAAGTGCCTCGCCCCGGCGCACGCGCGAAAGAACGCCGAAGTCGCTGGTCGTGAAGAGCCCGATGTTCTGGGCATTCTGCTCGTAGATGCGCGCGAAACTCCGGGCCACGACGAGCCGGACGCCCGCCAGAAGCTGGGCGTACGGCGCGGTTTCCCGCGAGCTTCCGCAGCCGAAGTTCTCGCCTCCGACCAGGATCTCGAAGCCACCGCCCTGCACGGCGCCTTCGCCCACGACACCCTCGCGCAGGCCGACCAGGCAGTAGCGCGCGAGGCGTTCGTCGAAGTAGTACGAGGCCCAAGCCGGGGCCATCTCGTCGGTCGAGACGCTGTCCATCAGCGGCAAGGCCGCGCCGTCGAGCTCCGACCCGGCGAGCTGACGCCGCACGAGCTCGGCGTCCCGCGTCAGGTAGAGCGCGCGACCTCGCAGGCGTAACGACGAGCTCACGGCGCCGAGCGTAGCAGGCCCCCGCCGCGCTGGCGCTTCGAACGCCCTTCAAGACGGCGCGGACGCTGCTAGGCTCCGCCGCCGTGCGTTTCCCGTTATCCGCTCTGCTCCTCGTGCTCGCAGCCGCGCTCGCGCTCGGCTGCAACCGGGGCAAGCCGAGCTCGCCCGCGCCGGGCGCGCCGGGCGCGGCGAGCGCCTCGGCTCGGGCCGCGGACCTCCGGGCCCCGAGCGAGCCCGTGCGTGGGGGTGGCCGGAGCGAGATCCCCACGGGTGCGTTCCGGGCCGGCAGCATGCCCGGCGATCCGGGCCGGCGCCCCGAGCTCGAGCCGCGCATCACCAGCATCGAGCTCGGCGGCTTTCAGATCGATCGGCTGCCCTATCCGAACGATCCGAAGCTGCCGCCGCTCTCCGGCGTGACCCGCGAGGAAGCGGCGCGCCTCTGCGCCGAGCGCGGCGCACGACTCTGCACCGAGCTCGAATGGGAGCGCGCCTGCAAGGGACCGGCGAGCGATCGTTATCCGACGGGGGACACCTGGGACCCGCGCTGCGCGAAGGAGCCTGCCGCCTGCGCGAGCGGCTTCGACGTGCTCGCGATGGGCGCCGCGTTTCGCGAATGGGTCAAGGGCGACATCGCGGCCGGCGGCGGGAAGCTCCTCGGTGTGACGCGTGGAGCGAGCGCCTCGGCGCCGGCCGAAGCCCACCGCTGCGCGGCGCGCACCGGCACGGAACCCGAAACGAAGGACGCCGGGATCGGCTTTCGCTGCTGCGGCGGTCCGCCGAACGCCCGCTTGCTGCCCGAACCGAAGCTCGGCCAGGCGTATCAAAAACCCAAGCTCGGCGCCGAGCGCCTGGCGGCGCTGCTCGCGGCCGATCCGATCACGCGCGAGCTCGCGAAGGACGTGAAGTTCTTTCGGGAGCCCGACTCGGCCAACACGGTCGTGGATCGGGGCCCGGGCGATCGGAAGGGCTTCTCGTTCACCGTCCTGCCGCTCGTCTGGAACCCCGCGCCAGGCGCCGAGATCTTGATCGCCACCGCGCGCTCCGGGGAGCACACGTCGTTCGTCGTCGCTTACTACGTGCTCGGCGAAGACCAGTACCGCCTCGCCGCGAGCTTCGTGATGAAGAACGAGCCCGGCCCCGTGGCGCTCGCGTACAGCGACGACATCCGGCCGCGCCTGCACTTCAGCACGTGCTGGGGCTGTCCGGGCGAGACCGGCAAGATCCTGTTCCGGCGCCCCGAGCGCGTCGCCATCGTGGAGCCCTGACGTCCGGCCCCGAGCAGGGAGCACGGTCACGTTTCCGCGCAACGTTGATTTTCGGCGAGACGCTAGCCGAGGCGGCGCTCCAGGAATTCGGACACGCGGCGCGCGACCTCTTCGTGCTGCTCGAGCGGGAGCAGGTGCGAGCCGCCGGAAAGCAGCGCGAGCTCGGCTTCCGGAATGGCCTCCGCCATGGCGCGCGAAACGTCGGGCGGCGTGAACGAGTCGAGCTCGCCCGCGACCACGAGCGAGGGCACGCGCACCTCGCGCAGCAGATCTTCCGCGGAATGCTCGCCGGCAGCGCGCAACATGCGCAGAAACATGCCGAAATCGAGGTGAATCACGTGCCGGAAGTACGGCTCCACGTCCTCTTCCTTCACGCGCGCAACGTCGACGTCGCCGGTCAGCCGCGCGATCGCGAGGGCGGCCTTGGCCGGGACGTGCGACCAGAGCGCTCGGCCGATGTGCGGGTGCCGGTCCACGAACGAAACCAGATCCGGCAGCACGTTCGCGAGCATGTCCGTGCCCTTGAACGTGTAGGTGACGCGCCCGAAGCTCCCGCACAAGAACACGAGCGCCCGCACGCGCTCCGGCTTCCGCCGATACGCTTCCAGGATCACCTGGGTGCCGAAGGAATGACCGACGAGCACGACCGGCGGATCGCCGAGCGCACTGCGCACCGCATCGACGTCGGCCGCGTGCGCGGCGACGTCGATGCGGTCCGGATCGCGCGGCGCGCCGCTCCTACCGTGACCACGATAATGAAAATGCGCGAGCGAAAGCCGCTCGCCGAGCTCCGGCCACAAATACTTCCAGATGAAGCCGTCGCACGCGATGCCGTCGCAGAACAGGGCGGTCAGCGGGTCCGAGCCGGACTGCCTGCGTACGTAGAGCGGCGTGCCGTCGGGAGCCGCCACATGCGACTCCCGAACCACCGATTGCTGTTTGTCGCCGGGGCCGGCGCTGGACGCCTCAGGTTGCGGCGTCTTCTTCTTCGTCGTCACCGATGTCGTTGACGCTCGGGATCTTCTTGATCTCGAGTCTCGCCATCTTCCAAGCCCTCTGCACGACCCAGGACAGCGACCGATCGAGGCGTGCAGCCTCGTCCTTGATCTCCTGCAGCATCGACTCGGGGAAGTACAGGCTTTGCTTGCGCTTGTCGCTCCCGGTCGACTTGTTCGCGTCGTTGTCCGCCACGAGCACCTCTGGGAAATGATGGGCAAAAGCCCGTGTTTGGCTTACCTAGTTACCACACACGCTCGTGAGATCAATAGATTCCGGGTCCTCCATGACGGTTATTAAGTGGGCGAGCAGGGCCCTAGCCCCGCTCGCGACGTCCAGTGAAACGGCGGTCTCGTTGCCGTCGCAACCCCTTCGTGTCCTGCCCCGCACCAGGCCGCCCAGCCGTTTTGCCGGCCGGGTGGTTTCGTGGGTGTCGCGCACGGCGCTCCTCGCCGCTGCCGCGTTTCTGGGCGGCGCCGTGAGCTCCGAGATCGCGCGGGCGACGACCGAGCGCCAGAGCCCCTACGCGATGCTGGATCAGCTCGCACGCGTCCTTCAATTCGTCGAGAACGAGTACGTCGATCCGGTCGATCGAACCACGCTGATCGAGGGCGGCATCAAGGGCATGGTGGCCGAGCTCGATCCCCATTCGTCCTACCTTCCGCCCGAGGACTACTCGATCTTCCAGGGCGATACCGAGGGTCACTTCGGCGGCGTGGGCGTCGAGGTCGATTTTTCGACCGACTTCGTGACCATCATCGCGCCCATCGAAGGCTCTCCGGCCGAGCGCGCCGGGATCCGGCCCGGCGATCGCATCGTGGCCATCGACGGCCAGAGCGTTCGCGGCAAAAGCCCCATCGACCTCGTGCGCGCCATGCGCGGCGACCCGGGCACGAAGGTGCTCCTGACCATCCGTCGGGACGGTGTGGACAAGTTCGTCTATTTCACGCTCGTCCGGCGCGTGATCTCCGTCGCGAGCATCGCCAGCCGCCTGCTCGACGGCGACGTGGCCTACCTCAGGGTCAAGACCTTCCAGAGCGGCACCCACGCCGAGTTCCTCGATCACCTCGGCCGGCTGCGCGCACAGGCTCGCGGACAACTGAGAGGCGTCGTGCTCGACCTGCGCAACAACCCGGGCGGCCTCGTGAACGAAGCGAGCGCGCTCGCGGACGAGTTTCTGGCAGGAGGCACGATCTTCACCACGCGGCGCCGCGGCCAGGTGGTGGACGAGGTGCGCGCCAACGCGAGTGGCTCGTTCCGCAAGGGCCCGCTGGCCGTACTGGTCAACGAGTTCAGCGCCAGCGCTTCCGAGCTCGTGGCCGGCGCCCTCCACGATCAGCAGCGCGCGACCGTCGTGGGCGCTCCCACCTTCGGCAAGGGGTCGGTGCAGACCATCGTGGACTTGCCCGGCGGAGCCGGCCTGCGGCTGACCACTCTCCGCTACTACACCCCGAACGGCTCGGCGATTCAGGCTCGCGGCGTCAAACCCGACGTATTGGTGGGGGCGGCGCCCGGAGACTACGGGATCGTGCGCGAGCGCAACCTCGAACGGCACCTATCGCCCGTCGAAGGCGCCGTGGTGGAGGCGCCGCCGCCGGTGATCGAAGCGCCCGAAGGCGGCGGAGACGGCCCCAAGACGACCGACGACGTCGATCACGGCGTGCTGCGTCAGGTGCCGCGCGACCCGCGGAAGAGCCCGGACCGCGCGCTCGCGCTCGCCTACGAGATCGTCCTCGGCCTGAAGAAGCCGTGAGGACGCGGTGCTTTGCTAGAAACACGGGACGAGGCTAACTTCGGCCTCGTAGCTCGGTATGAACGGCGACGAGCGAAATCCCCCGCGGCGCTTCGCCGATCGCTTCGAGCGCGTGTGCGAAGTCGATCGCGGCGGCATCGGCTGCATCGACGCCGCCGAGGATCCGGTGATCCGCCGCCGGGTCGCGATCAAGACCCTGCTGCCCGAGCTCCACGAGGAGCCGGAGGCAAAGAGCCGCTTCGCCGAGGAAGCGCAGATCACGGGTCAGCTCGAGCACCCGAACATCGTGCCGATCTACGACCTCGGCGGGGGCGACGCCGGGCCCTTCATCGTGATGAAGCTGATTCGGGGCAAGAGCCTGACGGCCCTGATCGCCGAAGCCCGCGCGCGCGGCGGCCAACCCGACGAGCTCCAGCACTTCGTTCAGACGCTCTTGCGCCTGTGCGACGCGCTCTCGTTCGCCCACAGCCGCGGCGTCTTTCACTGCGATCTGAAGGCCGACAACGTGATGGTCGGCGACTACGGCCAGGTCTACCTGATGGATTGGGGTGTCGCGCTCCTGCGCTCCCGCCGCGACGCGATGGTGACGAGCTCGCACGACCCGCCGCTCGAGACGCGCCCGAACGGGGCCTGGGAGCGCGAGGAGCTCGTGCGCATCACGCCCCGGCTGCAGGCCGGGTCGAGCAACGTTCGCGGCACCCCCGCCTACATGGCACCCGAGCAGATTCAGGGGCGCGTCGCCGAGATCGACGAGCGCACGGACGTGTTCGGACTCGGCGGCATCCTCTACGAGATCCTCACCGGCGACCCGCCGAACGATCTCGAAGATCTGAAGGGCCCGGGTCTCGGACACGAGCTCGCGCCGCTGCCGGCCAAGAGTCAGCTCTGGCCGCAGCTGCCGCCCGAGCTCTGCCGCATCGCCCTGAAGGCCCTCTCGCCGCGCCGCGACGATCGCTACGAAAGCGTGGCCGCCTTCGCCTCGGACCTGACGCAATTCCTGCGTGGGGGCGGCTGGTTCGAGACCCGCAAGTACCGCGCCGGAGAGAGCGTCGTCACCGAAGGCGAACCGGGCGACACCGCCTACATCATCCAGAGCGGCCGGCTCGAGGTCTACAAGATCATGGGCAGCGAGCGCGTACACGTGAGGACGCTCGGCCCGGGCGACGTGTTCGGCGAGACCGCCGTGTTGACCGGAGCGCCGCGCACGGCCTCCGTGATCGCCGCCGAAGCCTCGACCCTCAAGGTGATCACGGGCGCTTCGCTGAACCGAGAGCTCGATCGCAATCCCTGGCTCGCCGCCTTCGTGCGCTCGCTGGCCGTCCTGTTCCGCGAAACGGACGAGCGCCTGTCGCGCCCGAGTCCGCCTCCGCGCGAACCGTAGAGCTCGGAGAAAAGCTCAGCCCGCGTTCACGCTCCCCCATTGCAGACAAGCCCAGCGCCGGATGAGCTCGAACCGGCCGTGCACGGCGAGCTTCTTGTGCAGCGCCGCGACCTGATTCGTCACCGTGCAGGCCGCGGTCTGGCGTTGCTCGGC
>DASXWF010000334.1:0-7730 GCA_036503835.1 Polyangiaceae bacterium
GCGCTGGTACCGATCTACCCGCCTCTGTCCGAGGCCGACCAGTGCAACGCCGAGCGCCATGGTCACAAGAACGCCCTCGGCCTCACCGCCACGGGCAAGCGCCAGATGGAGGCGTTGATGGAGGCCGGTCTCATGATCGACGTCTCGCACATGAGCGACACGTCGACCAACGACACGATCGAGCTCCTCACGCACACGAAATTCCAATACCCGGTGATGAGCAGTCACACCGGTATCCGCATGGTGGACACTCCGCTCACCGACGCGCAAAAGAGCGCGCGCGGCCCCCTGCTGACGGAACGCGAGCTGAACAAGGGGCAGGTCCGCAAGATCGCCGCGTCCGGCGGCGTGCTCGGAGTCGGCACCGCCGGCGACACCCAAGAGCGGGTGTTGACCGACCTGATGGGCGGCGAGCTCGCCCAGCTCGGAAGCCCCGAAACCCCGAACTTCAGCTGGTCGCTCAGGGACCGCAAGCTGTTCCCCGAAAACACGCGGGTGCGACGCCTCGACTTCACGCTGCGTGCGGGATACGACGGCAAGCGCGACTGCAGCAGGCTCACCCTGAGTGCGCGCTTGAGGTCGGGCGCCGTCGTCTCTTCCACCGCGCTCAATGGTCGCGAGATCCCCGCTTACTCGTGGAGCTCGCGCGTCTCTCTCACTCTGAGTGACGTCCCCCTTTCCGAGATCGTGGGCATCGAGCTCGACTTCGACGCCCAGGGGCAATGCGTCCCCGCCCAAGGACCGGACATCTTCACTCTCCTCGACCTCAAGGTGCACTGGTCGGGGGCCAACGGGGAGGGTGGGACCCCGCTCCTGCAGCGCACGGCTTCCGTGGAGTCGCAGGGGAGCCGCAACGGCTACTACGTCCGCCTCGATCTGGCGAACCCCCGGCTCGTCGAACCCCTGCGCTGGAGCGCCGACGAACGGTTTCTGTCCGAAGAGGTGCTCCGCTTGCGCGTGCGGATGGCTCCCTTCTCGTGCCAGCGGAACAGCTTCGCGAGGTTCACGATTGGCACCTCCGACTCCTGTTTCTCACCGGAGGTCTCGATACCGGTGACCGCGTGCGCCCCGATCGGCGCGCCGCCGCTCCCCATGGAGGGCACCTTCGAATTCGCTGGCGCCCGGCAAAGCAACGGCAGCCGCTTCACGGTCGCGGATGTGCTGAGCGTCGCCCTCACTCAGACCACGGCCAGCGTTGAATCCCTCACCATCGAGGTGGATACACCTTCGGGGACTCACGAGCTCGTGACCCACCGTGGCCGTCCCTTCATCGGATCCACGCGCAGCGGTCGCGACCTCGTGGTTTACGAAGCCGGCGATGACTGCAAGGCTCTGTCGCTGGACGACCCGGCGCGGACGGTGCTCGTGCACTTGAAGACGGGCGACGATCTCCCGAGCGGGACGGACCCGCTGGTCGTACGGATTTGCAAACCCGACTTCTATTGCGGACGGACCTTGGTCAATCCGTCCGCGCCCTGGGAAGGCAGCTTTTTGGCGGCGGGAGGCGTCGTCACCGTCGCGGTGCAGATGCGAGACGACTTCAAGGTGCGGGATCTCGTGTCGCTCGAAATCGAGGCCAACAGCGGCTGGGATCTCGATCGCATCACGGTGTCGATCCCGACCGACCCGCTCGACAAGTGGGTCAAACATTACCGCGACGCGCTCGGCCTCATGAACGGCCGCGGCGTCGCGCTCGGAACGGATCTGAACGGGCTACAGCACCAGCTCGCGTTCACGAGCTACGACCCGGGGTACCCGTTCGCCGTGCCGGGCCCGAGCGGAGCCGCCGTCAAGACGCTGAGTCAGCACACCATCGGCGACCGCGTGCTCGATTTCCGCAAGGACGGCCTGGCCCACTACGGCATGCTGGCCGACATGGTGTCCGCCGTACGCAAGGTCCAGTACGGACAAGACTCCGCCGATCGGCTGTTCCGCAGCGCCGAGGACGTGATCCGCATGTGGGAGCGGATCCAACCGCGCAAGGAGGTGTTCGTTCAGCGCAGCACGTCGCCGTGCGAAGCGTTCGGCCCCGCCAACACGGAGAAGGCAGTTTCGGGCGTCGCTTGTCAGACGCTCTCGGCCGCCCCCGGCGTGTTCGTGCCGCAGTACCGGCAGATCCAGGTCGTGAATGACGTCGGACCGGCTGCCGCCCCACCGCTCTCGGGTGACGGATTCTTGGACGTCTATGTCAGCGGCGGCTGCTTCGGCGGCAGCTCGGTTCCCGTTCGCATCCAGGAGCGCAATCAATGGACGCTGCTTCCGTTCCCGATCATGCCGGGGTGCCCCCTCACGTTGCGGTTCCAAGCAGAACCAGACCACACCTACACCGTCATGCACCGGCAGTTTCAGTAGCCTTACCCGAGCGTCCTCAACGAGACGCGCACGCTCGCCCCTTTCGGATGCGACACGAGCTGCAGGCGCCCTCCGGCGGCCACCACGGCGGATTCGGCCAGCCACAGACCGAGCCCGCTGGAGCGAGGCTTCGTCGAGAACCCGCGCTGGCCGAGGCGATCGAAGTGCGCCTTGGAAAAACCGGGACCGTCATCCGTGATGGTCAGGTTCAAGCACCCGGCCCCCGCGAGCTCGGCTTCGATCGAGATTCGCGTCGCGCCGCCCTCGGGGTCGCCTTCGGCGGCGTTGACCAAGAGGTTCGTGATCAGTTTGGCGAGCGCCTCGTCGCCGCCGAACAGGACCGCAGGGATGTCGCGCTCGCAACGCAGCTCGACGGGGATCGCGGGCCAGAGCGCGCGAAAAGCTTCGATCGCCGCGCGGGCGCCGCGCTCGACATGGGTGGACTGGAGATCTCCCGACCCGTCGAGCACGCGGAGCACGCGGTCGCCCGTCGTGTGCAGGAGCTCGGTCATGCGCACGAGACCTTGGGTAACGTTCTCGCTGAGCGCGCGCTCCTGTCGCCGGAGGGGACCGTCGGGCAGCGTGAGCTCTTCGTGCAGGCGCTCGGCGTTCATCCGCACGTCGCTGATGCTGCTGCGCAGATCGTGGTGATCGGTGAGGAGCGCGAGCAGGCCGCTGCGCGCACGCTCCGCCCGTACCGAGGCGGAGCTCGTGCCGTGCAGCGTGGCCACGAACCAGCGCGTGAAGATCCAAGCGGCCGCGCTCGCACCGAGCTGGTAAACCCCGAGCAGCACGAGCTTGTCGAGCCGCACGGAATAGCCGAGCTGGTGATCGAAGCCGACGATGACGGCGAGGCCGGCGGACGTCGCGATGACGCTCGCCAGCACCGCGCCCTGCGAGAGCCTGAGGACGGAAGTCATCACCAGGATCGGGAGAATCGCGATGTCGAGCGACGACAGGGCTCCGTCGTAGCCCGCCCCTTCCAGCGTGGACGCAAACCAGTTCGTAGCGAGCGCGACGGTCGCGAGCGCGGCATCGAAGGACACCGACAGCAGGTGAACGGGCCCGGCGAGCACGTGACGTCGCGTCGTCCGCAGCACCCAAATCGAGAACAGCACGGCACTGATCGCCGTGCCCAGCTCGAGAACGATCTGTACCGTCGTGGCGAGAACGACGGTCGAGGAGGTGAGCTGGAACCCGGCGAGACCGAGGCCACAGAAGCCCATGCGCACCCAGGCCATGAGCCGCTCCCCCGCACTGGCCAGCTGCGCGATCTCGGAAGTGACCAGCTGTTGCGAGAGACGCCTGCCGGACGGCTCGGCGGTGACACTGTGGAGCTCGGCAGTCGAGCTTCGTTGCTCGGCGGCACTCGGGTTCGTTGACACTGAAGGGAGCGTCGCATACCGTCCTTCGCAGTGGAACGTGGGACCGCGCTCATCCTCGAGGATGACGCCTATTTGTGCAGGACCCTGGCGGAAGTGCTGGCTGCGCGCTTCGACCACGTCGAAACCGCGGACTCACTGGCCAGGTTTCGCGAATTGGTCGCGCTGCGGACGTACGCCATCATGATCCTCGACTACAAGCTACCGGACGGAACGGGCCTCGACGCGCTCGACGTGCTGAACCGGAGCGCCCAATTCACCTGCGTGATCGCCATCAGCGGTGACATCGGTCCCGAACACACCTTCGAGCTCGCCCAAAAGGGCGTCCGCGCATTCTTGAAGAAGCCCTTCGGCCTGAGCGACGTCCGGACGGCGGTCGAGCGCGCGCTCGGCGAAGCACCCGACCTTTCGCTCCCGCTCCGCAGCTCGCTGGGAAAACTCCCGCTGCGCGCCGTAGAAGCTACGGTGAGGGAGACCATGGTCAGCGAGGCGCTCTCGCGTTCTGGCGGGAACGTCAGCGCGGCGGCTTCGCTGCTCGGGATCAGCCGGCAGTTGTTGAATCACATTCGGAGGCGGGTGAGGTAGGGAGCTCCGGATGATTCCGCCGTCTCAGCTGATCCGCGTCGTTCTCGTCGCGGGCTCCGCCGTCTCTTGCGAGGCAGTGCTGGGCGCGCCCGACTACCACATCGTCGCCGGGCAGACCACGCTCGCCGCGCTCTACGCCGCGGACTCTCCGACCGCGGAACGCTGCGCTGTCTGTCTCGTGGAGGGAGCCTGCGGCGATGCGTTTCGGCAATGCGACGAGTTCCCCGGTTGCCGGGAGTTCGCCGCGTGCACGCTCGAGACGCCGAGCCCTGCGTCGGACTTGGAGTGTGTCGCGCGGCTGAATCCGCCGGCGTACGTGCGGAGCACGACGGCGACACTGGCACGCTGCTACGCGCGCTGCGTGGGAGCGTGTGACGCGGGAGCCGACTTCCGGTGCGCGGGCCAGTACAGCTACTCCACGACGCCGCCGGAAGACGAGGTCCTCATCTCGCACACGCTCCGGTTCTCGCAGGCGGCGAACATTTCGGCCGCGGGACTGCGAGTCTCCATCTGCCGGCCGGGTATCACCTGTGAGGATCCGATCACGTCCGTCACGACGGACGAGACCGGAACCTACGTCGCCGAAGTGCCGATCAACCGCGACTCGCCGATCTCCGAAGCCGGCTTTTTCGGCTTTCGCGTCGTCCACGGTCAGCCGGGATTGTTGTTTCCGCATCGACTGCAGTCGACCCGGCGCACCGTCGTCGACCAGTTCGAGCAGACGGGGCTCTTGTACGAGCCGGACGTGAGGGACTCGTTCCCGCTGTTCAACCTGGCCGAAGGCGCGTTGAACGCGTTCCTGGTCCAGATGCTCGATTGCCGCTTCGTCGGTGCGGGCGGGATCTTCTTCGAAGTCGACTCCCCCGGAGCTCGCATCGAGTATCTGCTCGCACCGGACCGACGGGGCCCTGGCCCGACGGTCGCCTCGATGGAAGGGATGGCGCTGGTGTTGGACCTTGAACTCGATCGGTTTCACCAGGTCCGGGCGCTGACGACGGACGGCCAGCTCGTGGGGGTCGACGACGTGTACGTGGATGGGGACTCCAACGTCCTCAGCGTGCTCGTGCCGATGGAGGTCGAGTGACTCGTCTTGTGGGCCGTCGTACTAAGGACCCGACCAACGTGCTCGGTCCGAACAAGCCGAGTTGTGAAGCTCGTCGCGGTCCCCTCGCAGACCATCGACCGTGCTGCAGAGCCCTCAGCTCCCTCAGGGCTGCAGCTTCCCGGACTCGTACGTCTTGTAGGTTCCGCTCGGCTTCCAGATCCCCTGGCCGATCGGCTGGAAATCGGTCTTGCCTTCCGCGCCCACGCCACGGATCCCGAAATGCTTCGTGAGCTCCTGCACGAGGCCGCCCGGCTCCCCCTGGAAGCAGCCCCACGAGATGAACTCAGCGCCTTTCTCGAACCGGTTCGCGTCGATCTTCTTCGCATCGGCGATACCCCAGTTGTCGCCGCTGGACCCGACGGTAGTGCCGCCGTATTCGAGCAGCATGTCCCTGCCGGCCGAGTGTCCGAAGTACTCGAGCCTGTCGATCTGCCCCGGCTTCGTGCCCTTTAGCATCGTGGTGAGCTCGTCGTGGCTCCTGATGAACGTAACGTCGTAGCCGTACTTCGCCGCGGAGTAGTTCTTCACTCGATCCAAGTAGTACGCCTCCGGTTTGCCCTCGGCTTTGGCGCGCTTTTCGTAGTTGGGCGCGTACACGATGACGTGCACCGGTTCCTTGTACCCGGTGTCCTTCAGGTTTTTCACGCGCAAGGCGGCGGCGGACACGAAGTTCCAGCCGCTCTTGTCGTGATCGGGATCGCCGATGCTCGGGCCTCCGGCGATCAGGTACGCGTCGAGCCCGAGTGGATCCTTCAAGCTGATCGGTGCGTTCTGGGCGAACGCGTACGCGACGGTGGCTTCCGGTGATCCGGCCGCTTTGGCGTCGAGCGAGGCGAACAGCGGATCCACGCTCACCCAACGAGCGAGCCACGGATCCTGATAGCGTGCGCCGAACGAGGTGAGCCCGCTCGCGTCGCGCTCCTTGCCGCTGTGTCCGTAGTCTTCGGGGAGGCCTCCGCTCTCGAAGCGCGGCAGGCCGAAGGGATACTGCAGACTTCGCTCGATGACGTTCCCGTCCGCGTCGGTCGTAGCCACCGTGCTCCCGAGCTGATCGTGGTGCAGGTACGTGATCGTCTCGGTCTGAACGCCGAGGAGCCGGCGCGTCGTCGCCGCGAGGAGCTCGTCCACGAGCGCGTCCGTGACGGCGGGGAGGTCGTCGGCGGCGAACGTGCCGGAGAGGACTGCCTGCGCGACCCACGCGTCTCCGGCGTCGATCGCGCCGTCGGGATCGGGCGTGTACACGTCACCCGTCGCGTCGCCGGGTGCGAGGTCGGCGAACATCGTCGTCGCGTACTCGGGCGCCTCGATCTTCACGACTTTCTGGTCGCCGAGCGACACGTAGACGATGCCGCTCCCGTCGCGCACCTCGAAGTCGGGGGCGACGTAATACGTGAAGTGCCCGTCCTCGTCTTTCTTGATGCGATCGCGAGCCGGCCCATAGACGAAGGCGCCGAGGCTCCCGTCGCCCCGCCGCACCTCGGTCAGGCGGCCCAGGAAATCCCAGGCGTACTCGTCGTCCCCGCGGCTCTTCAGGTTGCCCGCGCTATCGTAGCCAAGGCCGAGCTCACCCGCCGTCGTCACCGCGTGCGGACCGGCGCCGTCTTCGCCGTAGACGTAGTCGCCGACGTGATCGGGGCTGTCGTCGAGATTGGACGTCTTGCTCACGACGTTGTCGAGGTCGTCGTAGCGAAACTCGAGCGTCTCTTCGGCCGGAAGATCGATGTCCAAGCGCGATTCGAGCAGGCGATACCAGTCGTCGTAGTCGTGCTCGGCGTCGAGCGAGGGCGCGTCGCCCGCGTCGGTCTCGTCGACGACGGCGACGACATTTCCCACGCGGTCACGCGCGACCGCGTAGTCTTGCACGTTCTCGCGCCTGCCCGTCGTCTGCAGCGCGGTCAGCCTCGAGAGCGCGTCGTAGCGGTAGTCGCTCACTACGCCGTTCGCGAGCGTGACGCGGCGGACCGGACCGCGATCCTCGTAATTCACGCGCTCGATGTGACCGGGCACTCCAAGCAGCCGCCCGGCGCCGTCCAGCTCGAATTCGACGAAATGGCCGGTCGGATAGCTGCGACCCACGATGCGGCCGGCGTTGTCGAGTTCCTTCTCGAGCTCGAAGACGTGGCCGTCCATGGAGCGGCGGCTGTAGATCGCTTGGCCGCGCGCGTCGTAGCCCACCACGTCTTCACCGCGCTCCGCGCCGTCCGGCGAGGTGGGGTAGCTCACGCGCGCGAGCTGCCCTTCGGCGTTCGTACAGCGCTCGCAGTCGGGGGCGGCGTCGTAGGCGTACGCGATCGACGTTTCGTCCC
>DASXWF010000335.1:0-9877 GCA_036503835.1 Polyangiaceae bacterium
GGCCGCGAACGGCGTAACGGTGCCGATCGTCGCGAGCAACCTCAGGTTCGACGCCGGCGACGAAGGCGATGACGCGCTGGAAGCGGTCGCGTCGGCCGGCCTGATTCGCTCCAAGCTCGTGAAGGACGTGGGCGGCATCAAAGTCGGCCTTTTCGGCCTGCTCGGCGCGGACGCCGCGCAGGTGACGCCGATGGCCGCCCCGGTCACGTTCGAGGCGATCGCCGACGCGGCCGAGGGTATGGTGAGGGAGCTGCGCGAGGACGACGGCGTCGATTTGGTGATCGCGCTCTCCCACTCGGGCATCGACAGCGACGGGAACGGCGAAGATCGGGTGCTCGCGGAGGCGGTATCCGGCATCGACATCATCGTCAGCGGGCACACGCACGACTCGCTCTCCGAGCCGGTGGAGGCGGGCGGCGCGGTGATCGTCACCGCAGGCTCCTACGGCCGCTACCTCGGTGAGCTCGCGGTCACGGTCACCCCGTCGGCGACGGCGGGGGAGAAGCCCGACGTCAGCGTCGACGACTACGCGCTCCGCGAAATCGACGATTCGATCGAAGGTGACGAAGCGATCGAGAGCACGATCGACGACTACCGTGACGACCTCGACATGATCCTCTCGGCGGCCGGGCTCGCTTCCTCCGCGGTCGTGGCGACCACCGGGACCGATCTCGACTTGCCCGAGTACGCCGAAGCCCCCATCGGCAATCTGGTGACCGACGCCTACCGCGCCGCGAGCGCGGCGGCCGAGCCGGACGACCCGGCCGTGATCGGCGTCGACGCGAACGGGCAGATCCGCGCTGCCTTGCAAGAAGGCGAAACGGGCGAGGTCTGGCTCGCGGACCTGTTCCGCGTCGTGCCGCTCGGGATCGGGCCGAATCAGCAGCCGGGCTTCCCGCTCGTCACCTTCTACCTCAACGCTCTGGACATCCGCTCGGGGCTCGAGCTCGGCGCGGCGCGGGAGGTGCTGCCCAACGATTACTTCCTCCAGGTCTCGGGCCTCAAGGTCGAGCACGACATGTCGAAACCCCCGTTCGGCCGGGTCGCCAGGGTGGCGCTCGTCACGGACGACGGCGAGGAGGAGCTCGACTTCGAGGACACCGACACCTGCTACAAGGTGGTGACGACGAGCTACGTCGCGGGGTTGCTCGGCGTGGTCGAAAGCGCCACGTCGGGTCTCCTGGCGGTGAACGCGAAGGACGACGATTGCGAGACTCTCGTCAATCCGACCACGCGCTACATCGACCGCGATCCGGACGAGGACGGCTTGCAGGAGATCAAGCAGTGGCAGGCGCTGCTCGGCTACGTCTCCGCGTTGCCGGACACCGACGACGACGACATCCCGAACATTCCGGAAGCGTACGGAGCCCCCCAGGGTCGGATCGTCGAGCAGTGAGGTCCGCCTTGGAAATCGGCTCGCGCATCGCCGCGCTCGCGGTCTTCGCGGTGTTCGGGTGCACACCGGACGCCGCGAACGACCCGGTCCCGGAGGCGATGGAGTTCGACACGGAAGCCGCACCCCCGCGGGTGCCGCAGCCGACCGGGCTCGTCGTGAACCCGGCGACGGGTCACATCGACTTCGCGCTCGCCGGTACGCCGCTGCCCGACGACTGCGACGAGCCGAGCGCGTTCTCCCCGGCCGAGTGCGGCTTCAACAAGTACCTGGAGAGCCTCGACGGCTTTCCGACGGTCGCCCCCGCAACGGCGCCGGCCACGGCCGAGCTCGATCCGGACACGCTGACGCTCGGGGAAAACGTGATCGTACTGCCCGTGAAGAACCCGGCCGCCGCGCCCGACGTGGCGCTCGGATTCGACACGGGCAAGGTGGCGCTCACGATCCACCCCGAGCCGACCTGGGAGATCGGCGAGACCTATTTCATGGCCGTGCGCGGCTACGCGCGCGGCGTGCGCGCGCTGTCCGGCAGCGAGGTCGTCGGCTCGCCGACGATGTCGCTCATCAAGGAGGACGAGTCGCTGACGTGCGGCGCCACGACGCCCGCGGAGATCGACCCGGAGTGTCCCGCCTTGCGCCTGCTCGTTCAGAATCAACCCGAGGCCGAGGCGCGCCGGAGCGTCTTCACCCTCGAAGCGATCCGCGCCGGCTACGCCGCGAGCGGTATCTGGGACGTGATGGAGGATCTCGGCCTGCCGAAGTCCGAAATCGCGGTGCTCTGGGGATTTCCCATCCACTCGGCGTCCGTCGCCGAGATCGATCCCGTGGCCGGGCTCCTGCCTCGCGTCACCGGCGCGAACGAGCTTCGCGTCGCCGTGCACGGCCCGGTGGACGCAGCGAGCGTCACGGCCTTCGTCGTGCGCGAGGAGTCGGGGCCGGTCGTCCTGATGGATCTCACGGCGGCCGCGGAGGGCGACCTCGTCGCGGGTTTCCCGCGCATCGAGGCAGCCTACGAGGACGGCCAGATCGTGCTCACCGGCGAGGACGACTTCGTCGCCGGGCATCAGTACGGAGTGTTCATGACGCGCGGTGTGCGAAACCCGGACGGCGTCCCGCTCGTCCCGGCGCCGATCAGCGTGCTTTTGACCTCGACCGCCCCGCTCGTCGACGCCGACGGCAAGAGCCAGCTCTCCACGGTCCCGGACGCCGACGCCGCGCTGCTCGAGGTCGGCCGCGCGCAGCTCGCCCCGCTCTTCGACAATCCCGTCCTCGGGGCGCTCACGGGCATCACCCGCGAGGAGCTCGTCTACTGCTTCGCTTTCGCCTTCCCGGAGCTGCCATGAGAACACTCCGCGACGCCGCCTCGGCGTGCCGCCTGCTTCCGGCTCTTGCGCTCTTCGCGGCGACGAGCCTCGCCGCCGCGCCCAGCCGCGCGAACGGCTTTCTCATCTACGATCTTTCGGGCGAGGCCCTCGGGCGCGCGTCGGCGGTGAGCGCGGACGCGACCGAGCCCGCGGCGAACTGGTTCAATCCGGCGTCCCTCGCGTACCTGGAGGGCATCCAGGCCTCGATCGGCGGCACCTTCGTCACCGCGCGGACGAGCTTCGAACAAGCCGGCACCGGCGATCAGACCAGCAGCGAACGCGGCAACTTCGTCCTGCCGGCCTTGTTCGCGAGCGCGAAAGTCAGCGATGAGCTCGCGCTCGGGGTCGGCGTGTACAGCGCGTTCGGCATCGGGTTGACCTGGCCGTACGACTGGCTCGGGCGGGAAAACGCCATTTCCGCGTCGCTCGTCGCGCTCTCGTTCAATCCGAACGTCGCGCTGAAGCTCAGCGACCAGTGGTCCGTCGCGGTCGGGTTCGACGCTCTGCGCAGCACCGTTGATTTCCAGAACGGCTTGCCCCCGCTCGTGGGCGGGGACGTGCGGCTCGTCGGAGGCACCTGGGGTTTCGGCTTCAACGCCGGCGTGCTCTACCGCGCGATCCCCGAAGAGCTCCAGTTCGCGCTCACGTACCGGAGCCGCGTGAAGCTCGGCTTCGAGGGTCAGGCCGACTTCAGCCCGGAAAATCCGGATTTCGGGCGCGCGCTCCCGGACCAGCCCGGCCACGCGGACATCACGCTACCCGACATCATCACCTTCGGCGTGCTCGGCAAGCCGGCGCGCTCGCTCAAGCTGACCTTCGAAGTGAACACCGTGCTCTGGTCGACGTACGACACGATCGACATCGATTTCGAGAGCGCTCCGGATCGTGCCCTGCACCCCCAGGGCCAGAACAGCTTCACGCTGCGGGCGGGCGCCGACTACCTCCTGCTGGACTCCGGCGTACACGTGCGCGGCGGAATCATCTTCGATCGCTCCGCGCTCCCTGCGGAAGGCATCAGCCCCGCGCTGCCCGAATCCGATCGCATCGATTTTGCGCTCGGGCTCGGCTACGAAAAGCAGCACTTCAAGATCGATCTCGGCTACCTGCTCGTGAATTTCCTACCGGCCGAGGCGAAGGGCGGGACCGAGAGCCCGGAGGGCACGTACCATACGACCGCCCATCTCCTCGGGCTCACGGCCGGCGCGCGCTTCTGAGCGCCGCGCGTCAGCCCTTCGCCGGCGGCTCGAAGCCGGGAACGGTGTTCTTCACGGCGGGGACGGTACGCAGGTGGTCGTAGATGGCGCCGAGATCCTCGGCGGTCATGCCGCCGTACATGTTCCAGGGCATCAACGTCTGAGCCTCGCCGGGCTTCACCGGGAAGGCACCCTCCGGCTTGCCGCGGTTGCGGAAGGTTTCGACGAACTGCTCTCGACTCCACTTGCCGATGCCGGTCTCGGGATCGGGCGTGATGTTCTTGCTCGTGACGTGCCCGCCCTGCGGCAACGGGAAGCGCCAGCCGCCCGCGAAACGCTCGCCGATCACGCGGCCTTTCTCCTGCTTGGTGTGGCATTCGGGGCAGCCCGCGATGGTCGTGAGGTACTTGCCGTACTCGGGGCTCCCGGGGTTCGAACAGCTCCACGGCTCGGGCCCCTCCGGCAGCGTGCGCACGATCAGGTTCACGGGAAAGTCGAGCTCGCTTTCGGGGAAGGTCTTGTTCGTTCCCGGCAAGGTCCTGAGGTACGCGATGATCGCCTGCAGATCGCGATCGCAGAGGTGGCGGTAGTACGGGTACGGCATGATCGGGAACATGGCGCGTCCGTCGCGCGTGACGCCGCTCGTGATCGCGCGGGCGAGCTCGCCGTCCGTCCAGCCGCCGACGCCGCCGGGCGTGATGTTGCGGGAGAAGAAGTCGCCGGGCAGCCCCATCTCACGCGTGAAGTGCTCGCCGCCGTGCCCGAGTGTTCCCGCCTTCGGCGGCCCCGAATAGCGGCTCCAATCGCGCTCCGCGTGACAATCCATGCAGACCGTCACGTGGTGCGCGAGGTACTCGCCTCGGCTCAGGTGCTCCGGCGTCGGGGTCACCTTCAACCCCTCGGGAGCGGGTGCCTTCGGAAAGGCGGCAAAAAGATAACCCACGCCGCTCGCTGCGAGCGTTGCGATGACCCCCACGGAGACCAGGACCCACTTCACGACTTTGTTCACGTTGCTGAGTCGCGCGAGCGGGCTCCGCGTTACGCGCCCCGATGACTTTTTCGGGAATGGGAGAAATTGCCCGCGGCCATGCTTGGCGATCGATTCGAGCGGGGGCTGGTGTTACCTTGCCCGGCCATGAAGCCGGCCGTCGTCTCCGAGGGGTCTTCCCCAGCCGAGATGTTCGGCGCCGGATTCCCGGGGGAGGTCGAGGTGGTTCGGGAGTTCGCTCCCCGCCTGCGCGCCATCGCGCTCCGACAGCTGAGGGATCGCTCCACGACGGAAGACGTGGTCCAGGAGGTGTTGGTGTCGGTGGTCGTCGCCTTGCGCGAGCGGCGCATCGAATCTCCCGACCGCCTCCCCGCCTACGTGCTCTCGGCGTGTCGCCGGCGCATCGCGGACGTGCACCGCGCCCGCGCGCGGCACGCCGCGCTGAGTGATGAGCTCGGCTCGCTCGATCCGGCGGTCGTGGCCCCACCCCGCCACGCCGGCGAAAGGCGGCTCGACCTCGAGCAGCTGGTGGCGGCGATGTCGCCGCTGTCGGGCCGGGAGCGGCAGGTGCTGAGCGAGACCTACTCCGGCGAACGCAGCGCCGACGAGATCGCGGAGAGCATCGGTACGACCGCGGCGCACGTTCGCGTGCTCCGCCATCGCGCGCTCGCCAAGATGCGAGCGGCGCTCGGCTGGGAGGATGCATGACCCATCACGGTTGCAGCGCCCCGCTCACCTACGAGCGCTTCCTGGAATACTGGTTCGGCGAGCTCGTTCCGTCCGAGGAAGAGGCGACGGAGCTCGCCCTGGCCGGCTGCTCGCGCTGCGGCGAGCTGGCGCAAACCTGGGCCCTCGACACGCAGTCGCTCGGCGAAACGCTCGCGCTCCTGCCGCGCGCGTTCTTGAATCCGAACGAGCTCGCCGCCCTGGGTACGCGAGCGGAGATCGTCGACGTACCGCACGGCGGAGAGTGCAGCATCGCGGTGAAGCGCGACGTGGTGCACGTCTTCCGCGTGACGCTCGAGCGTGAGCTCGTCTCCCAGTTCGACCGGGTCGACGTGGAGTATTCGATGCCGGGTGTTCCGGAGCCGACGTTCCACGCCTCGGACGTGGCTCGCTCGAACGAGTCCGGCGTCGTTCACCTCGCGTGCCACGGTCACGTGCTCGGGAAGCATGGAAACCTGGCCACGCTGCGTCTGGTGGGAACGCGGCAGGGCGAAGCGCGCACCCTCGTCGAATCGGTCATTCGTCTTTCCTGAAGGCCCATTCACCGCGGAGGGGCGGGCCGAGTTGAGGCCGGTCGCTCCGCGTAGTATTCTCGTGCTTCGTGACTGCGCACACGAGAACGGCGGGGCTCGCTTGGTTGGCCGTCGCTGGTTTGGTCGTCGCTTGCGAGAGCTCGAGCTCCGAGTCTCCGCCGGGCGCAAGCGGAACGGCGGGGACCGGTGGGTCGGGCGGCGTGGCCGGCTCGAAGGGCGTCGCCGGGCAGGGCGGCACGGGGTCGGGCGCCGCGGGCAGCAGCGCGGGCGGGAAGTCGAACGGCGGAGGATCGAGCGGCGGAGGTGCTGCGAACGCGGGCAGAAACACTGCCGGCGAGAGCGGCAGCGCCGGGAGCTCGGGGCGGAGCACGGCCGGCACGTCCGCCTCGAGCGGTGGTGAGGCGGGCGACTCGAACCAGCCCACCGGGGATTCGCTGACCGAGCGCCATCCCGACGAGGCGAGCCTGGTTGCCGATCCGGCGGTGCTCTTTCACGACGATTTCGAGCAGGGTTGGGGTCGCTGGGACGGTCCCGACGGCGACACGGATTACCTCGTCATCGAGAGCGACGACGCGGCGGCCCACGCCGGCTCCGGTTACCTGCGCTCGACCGTGACGGAAGCCGATCTCGACGCCGAACAATACATTTCTTCCTCGACCCGCGTGACCTTCCCGACGCGCGTCGACACGCTCTACTGGCGCTTCTACGCCCGCTTCGTCGGCGTCGCGCCGACTCCCCATCACTGGGTGCGCGTGGCCGCGGGCACGGAAGACTACGATTCGAGCGGTCTCGCCAACACGGTGCCGCCGGGCGACGAAGGTTTCTGGTTCGATTTCGACGCGGACATCGACGACAGGTTCAATTTCTACGTCTACTGGCACGCGATGCGCTCGGGTCGCTGCAACGACGGCAGCACGACCCCGGGCTGCGAGGGTGATCAGGGCTCGAGCTACCACTACGGCAATAGCTTCGCTCCCGAGCAGCAGGAGCCGTTCGCCCGCGATACCTGGCTCTGCATCGAAATCATGGCGAAGGCCAACACCGTCGGCACCTCCGACGGCTCGCTCGCCTTCGCGGTGGACGACGTCGTGCTCGGCGATTTCCGCCCGGGCTATCCCGACGGCACCTGGCTGCGCGACTCCTTCCACCCGGGAGGCTGCGATTTTTCGGCGTGCACCGAGCCCGTGCCGTTCGAGGGCTTCGATTTTCGGACGAACGCCGACGTGCGGTTCAAGAGCGTCTTCCTGGACGCGTACTACGAGCGCGAGACCACCGCCGAGCGGCGCGCGGAGCTCGAAGAGCGCGGGCTGACGGTGTCCTCCGAGCAGACCATCTTCTACGACGACGTCGTCGTGGCGACGACGCGCATCGGCTGCGGGAAATTTCCCTGACGCACCTGACCCTGCTCGAAACATCGACGCGTCAGTCGGCGGGCCGCGCTCGAAAGACCCAACGCCAGAGCGGGAAGCTGTAGCCGAGCCACACCAGGTTCGTGACCACGAGACGCGTCAAAACGTAGGACGCGCTCGCGCCCGGTACGACGGCGAGCGCGGCATCGTAGAGCGCCGCCGTCAACACGAACCCGCCCGCCTGGACCAGCGCGAAGCGCACGAGCTCGCGCCGCACGTCGCCGCCCTTGGCCTCGAACGCCAGCTTCTGCGCGAAGAACATCACGACGTTTCCGGCGAGCAGCGCCGGAACGCTCGCGACGCGCGGCGATACGTCGAACAGCCGCACGAGCAGCGTCAACGTCGCGAGGTCGGCGAGTGTCGCGACCAGCCCGCCGATGCCCGAACGGACCACGCGAAGCAGCTGGCGAAGCACCCGGCGAGCCTATCGCAGTGAGCGAGCGGAAGCTCGACGTGCAGGCGAGCTCAGAACAGGCCCCAAAAGACTCTGGAGCACCGCGACCGAGGAATCCACGCGGTCCGCGGAGGTCAGTGCGCCGGGTTCGGCGCTTTGCAAGCGCTTTCGAGCGCGGCGATCACGTCCGCGAAAGTGCGCCGGTTCTGGTCGCTGAGCGCGGCCAGGTCGCGATGCGCTTCGAGCATCACGGGGCCGAGTTGCTCTTCGGTCACCCCGCTCGCTCCGAGGGGTACTTCCCCGAGGACCAGGGTTTCGTCGAACGGCCAGCGCTCCGAAAACTCGAAGAGCTCACCGAACGCGGCCGAGTGCAGGCACAGGCAAACATCGTCGTTCGAACACACGATGACGGCGCCGCGGCCGCGTTCGCGCGCAGCGAGCCCGAGCCGGGCGAGGAGTCCCATGCCCGTGCTGTCGATGGCCTCGACCGAGCGCAAGTCGACGAACAACTTCGCGCCGCGCAGGCGCTCCGAGAGCTCGTCGAAAAACGCACGCAAGCGCGACCCGAACGCGTAGTGCACGCGGCCCTGGAGGGCGAGCACGACGGCGTCGCCGGCGCGTGCGTAGCGGACCTTGACGGGGTCAGGCGCGGGCATGCTCGGCTCCTCGCTGCACGACGAGCAGCGCCACGTCGTCGGGTAGCTCCACGGGAGGGCCGAACCCGAGCTCTCGCCGCGCGGCCTCGACGCTCACGTCCGATCTTCCGAAGTACTCGCGCAGAACAGCGAGCTTTTCGCGCAAGCTCTGCGCCGGTAGCGCCTCGAGCATGCCGTCCGAAACAACCGACAGACAGGCGCCGGGCCGGAGCTGCGTTCGATGCTCCACGTAGCGCGTGCCGGGGAGCATGCCCGCCGGCATGCTCGCGTGCTCGAGCACGGTCACGGCCTGTCCGTCGTACAGCACCGGCCAGGGGAAGTGCCCGGCCGCCGAGTACGCGAGCACGTCGCGCTCGCGGTCGATCACTCCGTAGAAGATCGTGAGGTGCTTGCCGAGATCGTCCTTCGCGAGCTCGTCGTTCAGGCGCATCAAGAGCTGCCCGGGAGAAAGGATCGAAGCCTCGCCGCCGTGCTCGTAGCGCGCGAGCTCCTGTTGAACGAACGTGCGCAGGAGCACCGTGACGAGCGCGGAGGCCACCCCGTGCCCGGCGACGTCCGCCAGGTAGAACCCGAAGTGCCCGGAGTCGATCGGAAACGCGTCGATGAAATCGCCGCTCAGAAAGCGCGAGGGCACGAGGTCCCGCGTGATGCGATACTGGCCGAAGCGCAGATCGTTCTTCGGCAGCATGCGAAACTGGATCTGCCGCCCTGCCTCCTCGTCTTCGGCGAGCAGCTTGAGGCTCGCTCGAAGCTCGTGGTTCAGCGTCTCGAGCTCGCTCCGATAGCGCCGGTTCTGCTCGAGGAGCGCCGCGCGCTCGAGCGATTTGTCGATCGCATGCTCGAGGACGCCGAGATCGATCGGCTTCGGAATGTAGTCCCAGGCACCGAGCTTGAGCGCGTCGATGGCGTCCTGAACCAGCCCTTCGCCGGACATCACGATCACGGGTAGATCGGGAAACTCCCGGCGGGCGGTGGCGAGCAGCTCCAGCCCGTCGAGGTTCGGCATGCGCAGATCGCAGAGCACGAGAGCGGGCGCGTGCTCGCGGATTGCCGCCAGCCCCTCGACGCCGTCGCTCGCCCGATACGTCGTGAACCCCAGGTGCCCGAGCAGGCGGGCGATGGTGTTCTGCACGTACTGGGTATCGTCGACGACGACGATTCGTTCCGTCCTCGTGGAGGCTTGCGGCATGCCGCTCCTTTCGACGCTCGGTTCTTCCAGCC
>DASXWF010000336.1:0-2704 GCA_036503835.1 Polyangiaceae bacterium
GTCGAGGTCCGCAGCAGGTTGGGACTCGCGAACGCTTGCGCGGACCCGAGCACGCGCGAGACCCCATCGTCCACGACCGAGATGCCCTTCTGCCGGGTTGCGTCCCAGACATCGTTGGCCACTACCCCGTGCACGTCGGGCGGCGTGCCGGTCGCGATTGTGGCGTGGCCCTGAGCCGTGAAGGTCGCCGCGTAGGGGTAGACGCTATTCGGGAAGAATCGGCCCTGTGCGATCCCGGTGCGCAGCGCTCCTTCCGGTGACAATAGCGGGAGGTAGCGGTCCAGCGCCCAACTTCCCAGCTGATCGATCACGACGACGACCGTGAGCCGAGCGGAAGTTGCCTCCCGCTTAGCAGTGCTCGCCGTTCGAGTCGGCGCAGAGCGCGAAGGTGCCGTCTGCGTACACGCCGAGACGCCTGCGAAACCGAACCCTCCCATGACGACCAACGGGATCAGGAAGCTCCGCCGCTTCCCCTGAGTGCTTGCTTGATGTTTCATGGCGAAAGGCTGGGCCCGGGGCGACGACGTCGCGAAGACGAGTTCGTGACGATCCGATGGCGAGCTCGCCGGCCTCGCTTGGCTGGGAGGCCGGCAGCTGCTTTTTGGACGTCCGTAGGAATGGCGGGCTCAAGGCACTCGACGGCAACGCTCAGGGCTGACCCCAAGTAGAAAAGGAGCCCGCTGACTTCCCGGGTGTAACCGCCGGACAGGAGCGCGTCATGTGAGTCCAGGACCCATAGCGCCGGCGAGTTCCGCCGGCTGGAGGTGTTGGCCATGACTCACAAGCGACGCATCGGGGAATTCAGCTGGCGTTCGAGCTTCACGATCGCGATCTTACTCGGGGCGCAGGCGATCGCCGGGTGCACGAGCGAGCCCGGCGCGACCGGGAGTGACGGAAGCGAGGAGGTCGCCGGTACCGTTCACCTGGCACTGGCGACCCAGAGCACACAGCGATTTCGGCTGCGAGCAGCCGAGTTCGCCGTTCAGGACATGCTCGGTGCCGTCTTGCTGACGCTCGATTCGGAGGCCGAGCCGGAAGCGGAGGCGCTCGAAGGGGAGCTGCCGCAAGGGTCGTACGCGATCTCACTCGCGCCCGGCTGGCGCTTGGAGCAGGAGGGCGAAGACGGTGAGTTCGTGGAGGTTCAGGCGGCGCTGCTATCGCCCAATCCGCGCGAGTTTCGCGTCACGCACGGGCGCACGACCGATCTCGTCTACTCCTTCGCCACCGATGCGGGCGTCGTCGAATTCGGTCGGGGCGCGCTGAGCGTGGGGGTCGATGTCGTCGATACGAGCAACCAGACTCCCTGCCAGGTTCTGGAACCGGGCAGCTGCCCGGACGGGCTCACGTGCCTGCTCGCCGGGGAAACGGGCACTTTTTGTGCACAGCCGGGTTCGTTGCCCGTCGGAGCAGAGTGCAGCAACGAGCAATGCGTCGCCGGCGCTCAATGTCTGCGGGTCGAAGGCGAGACGACGGGCGTGTGTCGCCGCTACTGTGACCCGAACTCCATTTCGCCGATTTGCGCCTGCCGCAGCCTCAGTTTCGACGACACCGTCGGAGTCTGCGAGGCGCCGCCCGAGTGCGAGCCGAACTGCGGCGGGACTTCGTTCACGTATGTCGAGACATCCGCGAACGACCTGGACCCGAGCGCGCTCTTCGAGTTCTTCGCAGGGCTTTCCAGCGTCGGCGAAAGCGATTACCTCTTCTTCGAAATCGCGGGCGGCTCGGGTGGAGGCGCCTGGTGTTCCGCGAACGCCGCATTCTACGTCAATAGCTATCTTGCCTTGTCGGACGGATCCGGAAACCTCCAGTCCGGCTTTTGGGAGAAGTACTCGCGGTCCGTCGGCGGCAGCTGGTCCGGTCCCGATACCTCCGGGTACACGAACTACTTCGGGTCGAGCTGTTCTTCGAGTCCCTATGGCTGGTGTAGCGAATGGGGCCTCGGAAGCAGGTTCCTCGGACTGACACCCTGGTCCAGCGACTGGGAAAGCCGGACGGGGAACGACACCCCTCCGAGCGGTACCGAGATCACCGTCACGGTCGGCCCATCGCGGGCTGCGGCTTGCGGGTTCTAGAGTACTGATTCCCGAGTCTTTGCGATGAGTTCCAATGCTCCGGCCGTTCATCGGAGCATCGGGATTCTTCAGGCTCGGCGGGTGCGTGCCCGCCGGGCCTGAGTGCTTCTGCCCCCGGCCTAACGATTTTTTTTCGTCAGGCCGTACCTGAGGCGCGTCCGGTTTGCATAACAGGCAATGACTCGGAGATCGATTCCGTTCGACCACCAAGGTGGTGCTCGGGATAGAATCGGCCCGTGTCGGAGAAAGGGGACTCCATGGCTGATGCGAGCTGGCCTCGACGTTGCACCTCCACGCGCGAAAGTCTCATCTTGGCAGCCCAACGCGGCGGTCCGGAGGGCCGAAGCGCCCTCACGGAGATCTACAAGCGCTACTTCTTTCCCGTGCTCACGCTGTTCGCCGCCCCCAAACGGCGCGCGAGGGCGCCGGCCGACCTGGCGCATGAATTTTTCGCCGTGCGACTGGCGCTGGGCGGGGATCTTGCGAAATACGATAGGACCAAGGCAAAACAGTTTCGCAACTGGCTGTTCACGGCAGCGCACCGTTTCTTTCTGAATCACGTGGCCCACGAAGCGGGTGCCCCGCGGGACTGGCGTCTCACCGTGGAGTACGACCCGGAACTACACGACGCC
>DASXWF010000337.1:0-5570 GCA_036503835.1 Polyangiaceae bacterium
GGTGCGGGGAACGCGGGACAGAGCGGGAGCGCGGGCGCCGGGCGCGGTGGAAACGCGAGCGGAGGCAGCAGCGGTCGCGCACCGCGGCCCGAAGCGGGGGAAGGTGGCGACTCGAGCGGCGACGCGGGTCACGGCAACGGCGGGCGGAGTGGGCGGGGCGGAGCGAGCGGCGCGACGGGTGGGTCCGCAGGCGAGAGCGGGGACGCGGGTCAGACGGCGGGCGGCACGAGCGGCGCAACGAGCGGCGGCAGCGGCGGCACGCCGGGAACACTCGCGCGCGCGACGTTCACCGTGCTCGAGCCGCCGGGCGCACCCGTTCCCGGTGTCAGCGTGCGCCTGGGCGAGGAAGAAAAGCTGAGTGACGAGGCCGGCAAGGTCACCTTCGAGGATCTCGCCCCGGGGAGCGGACTCGTGGCGCGCTTCGAGAGCGCGAATTACGCGTCGAAGACGCGCGAATTCTCGCTCGCCGGGCAGGACATCGAGGACAACGTGTGGCTCATCCGGCGCGGGCGCCCCATCGCATTCCGCGCCGAGCGCGGGATCGCCCGCAGCGAGCCCGGCGTGCGGCTCGCGATTCCGCCGAACGGTGTCGCCGACGAAAACGGCAACCCCGTGAGCGGGGAGGTCAGCCTGCGCGTCGCCGTCGTTCCGGGAACGCTCGACGCCATGCCCACGGCGCCGGGGCCGCTCGTCGCGCGCGAAAATGATCAAGACGTCCTCCTCCGCACGCTCGGCATGATCGAAGTCACGCTCTGGCGCGGCACGGAGCCCCTCAATCTCGCCGCGGGCGCGCGCGCCAAGCTCATGCTCGGCATCCCCGTCGAGCGCTGGGACGAAGCGCCGCTCGGCGCGACGGTCCCCGCGTGGTCGCTCGACACCGAAACCGCGCGCTGGCTGCCCGAAGGCGACGGAACCATCGTCACCGATCCGAACGCGCCCGGCGAGCGCTTCTGGCTCGCGGAAGCGTCGCACTTTTCGTGGTGGAATCCCGACTTTCGGGAGTCGTCGCTGGCGTGCGTGCGGGTGCGCGTCGTCGAGGACGAAACCGGAATGCCGCTCCCTAGGGCCATGGTCAACCTCGAGGGTCTGACCGGGCACACCTCCGGAGCCGTCGAGAGTGACGGCAGCGAATGCTTCGAAGCACCCGTCAACTCGCGCGTCACGGCCTACGTCGAAAAGCCCGGCTACTACCAGCCCGCTCCCGTAGCCATCGACCTCGGCGCCACGAACATGCGCTGTGGCGGGTCCGGCTGTCCCGAAGTCACACTGCGCATGAAGACCGACAACTGCGTTTCGGGCATCGTCTACACGAGCAACGGCTTCGCGGTCGAAGGCGCGGCAGTGACCATTCGCTGGGCCACCACGAACATGTCCGGAACCGTGACGGGTACGACCGACGCGGAGGGCCGCTACTGCATCCGGCTGCCGCGCAACGCGACGGCGAGAGTGCGCGCTTCGAAGCGCACCGGCAACTACCGCCAATACAGCGAGCCCTCCACGGTGCTGACGCGGAGCACGGAAGCCAGCTGCCGGGCAGGCAACTGCACGGAAGCGAACCTGTATCTGAGGGACGCGTGCCTGCGCGGCCGCGTCGAGAACGAAGCCGATCAGGCGCTGGAGGGCGCCACGGTGACCGCGGCCTACGTCATCGACGGCGTCCCCGAGGAATCGACCGCCGAGAGCGCCGGAGACGGGAGCTTCTGCTTGCCCGTCCCGAAGGGCACCGCCGCGGAGATCCGCGCCGAAAAAGTGACGGGCTCGAGCCGTCGCTTCTCGCGCTGGTACGACGTGCAGGCCGCCGACGAGTCGCAGACTTGCGGCCTGACGGGTTGCGAGAACACGCCCGATCTCGTCATCAACGATCCGACGTGCATCGAGGGCAACGTCCAGGATTCGTCGGCGTTCCCGGTCGAAGGAGCCACCGTAGTAGGTACGCTCGACGCGAGCTACGACTTCGAGGAAGTGAGCGCCGACAGCGACGAAGACGGCAACTATTGCCTGGAAGTGCCGACTCGCGCCACGGTGACCATCCGTGCCACGCGCGACCACGACGACCTCGTGCAGGTGACGGGCGAGGTGTTCGCCTTCGCGCCGAGCGAGGGTGCGGAGTGCGGCTCCGACGACTGCGAGACCGCGCCGCAGCTCCAATTCGGCTCCGTGCATTGCGTGACCGGGCGCGTCGTCGACGAGAACGGCGCGCCCTGGACCGACGCGGACGTGAGCATCGTCCGCGAATTGCCGGGCGAAGGACGCGAGACCGTCGAGCTCACCACGAACGGCAACGGTACCTACTGCACGGCCGTGCATCCCGGGTCACTCGCCCGGATCGAGGCCGAACGCTCGTCCGCGGGTCGCAGCGTGCGCGCCAGTACCAGCGTGGAGGTTCCGACCGGCGCCGCGGCCTCCTGCGGCGGAAACTGCGCGCTGGCCGCCGATCTCGTGCTGCCGCGCAGCAGCTGCATCACGGGCACGACCTTCACGATCAACGGTCCCGTGTCCGGCAACGTCGCCGTCAGCGGGCAGCGCGAGCTCCGCCCTGCTTGGGCCGACGAGAGCGGCAACTACTGCCTCGACGTCCCGCAGGGCAGCCCGCTCGACCTCGACGCAATGTGGACCGATCGGCACGCCGAAGTGAGCGTCCCGGCCCAGAGCGGCGCCGAAGTCTCGTGCAACAGCGGCGGCTGCAACACCGGGCCGAACCTCTCGCTGAGCGAGCACACCTGCCTTTCCGGCGTCGTGAACGACCCGAACGGCGCGCCGCTCGCGGGCGCGGAGGTCAATGCGTTCTTCTTCGACGTGAGCGCCCAGTTCTGGAGAGGCGAAGGACTCACGGCGGTGACCGGCACGACGGCCGGCAACGGTAGCTACTGCCTCGACGTTCCCGCGGGTATCGACGTGACGCTCGTCGCCAAGGATCCGCTGACAGCGAACGTGGGCGCCACCGTCCACGTCCGGTCGGACACCACTGCCGGCGCCTGTGGCGGAACCTGCGCGAGCGCTCCGGATCTCGACCTCGCCGTGATCACGACCTGCGTGCGGGGCCGAGCGCTTCTCCGGCGATCGACCGGCGTCTCGAGCGTGTTCCCGTTCGGAGCGTCGATTCAGGCTCTCGCGGACGACAATCGTCGCGCTCCGGACTGCTCCAACCCGACGCAGGACGAGCCATCCGAGTGGGGCGACATCCTCGCGAGCGGCACCATCGGCGAAAACGGCACCTTCTGCCTCGAAGTCGACGGCTTTCCGCCCAGCACCTCGAGCGACCCGGTCGAGCAAAATCGCGTCTACCTCCAGTTCGGCGACTGCGACGTGTTCGGCACCGTCTCCGACATCGAATGCATCTTCGCGGCGGGGCGCAGGACGCCGCCCCTGCTCGAGCCGGGCGCGTGCCCGGCGAGCTGCCTCGACGTGGGCACCCTCTACATCGAAGGCGTTCGCCGGGACTGCACCGGCTAGTCGCTCGCGTCCCGTGCCCGTGCCCGATTTCTGGCGCGCATTGCGTCCGTGGTAATGCTCTCGCGGCGATGAGCCGCACGTCCGCGATCCCCCAGAACAGCGCCGAAGCGACGCGCGACCTCCAGGATCGGCTCGGGCGCTTCGCTCGCACGACCTGCGTGATCTCGCTGGTCATGCTCGTCGCCTACGTCGTCAACGCGCACCTCGAAGGGCCGGGAGGGGCGCCCATCTCGGCGCCGAGCCGCGTGCTGCACCTCCTCGCGACCGTGCTCTTGATCGGCGTCTGGCGCCTCACCCGCGGCAAGAACCTCGCGCTTCGCACGATCGAGGCGCTCGACGCGGCGCTCACGATCGTCCTTTGCACGCTCTGGGCCGGCTTCGGCATCGGCGTCTCCCCGCAGGAGCCCATCGAATTCTCGGTGATCCTCGCGACGACCTACACGCTCATCGCCCGCTCCGTCGTGGTGCCGAGCAGCTTCGCGCGAACGCTGGTGATCAGCAGCGTCTCCGTCCTGCCCACGCTCTACTTTTTCGTCACCCGCGGCATGGGCTTCGTGCACGGCGCGCCGGCCGCGCAGATCCGCACGTTCCTCATGTTCGCGGCGCTCTGGTGCGGCGTCGCCGTCGTCACCGCGGCGCTCCAGTCGCGCCTCCTGTTCGGCCTGCGCGCGCGCATCCGCGAAGCCAGCCAGCTCGGCCAGTACACGCTCGAGGAGAAGCTCGGCGCGGGCGGCATGGGCGTCGTTTACCGGGCGAGCCACGCGATGCTGCGCCGCCCGGCCGCCATCAAACTGCTGCTTCCCGAACGAACGGGCGACGCTCACCTCGCGCGCTTCGAGCGCGAAGTGCAGCTCACGAGCCGCCTGCGGCACCCGAACACCATCTCCATCTTCGACTACGGCCGCTCCGCTGACGGCACCTTCTACTACGTCATGGAATACCTCGACGGCTTCGACCTCGAGTGGCTGGTCGAAGCCATCGGTCCGCTCGAGCCGGCTCGCGTCATCCGCATCCTCGGCCAGGCGAGCGGCGCGCTCGCGGAAGCGCACGACCTCGGCCTCATCCATCGCGACATCAAGCCCGCGAACCTCATCCTCACCGAGCGTGCGGACGAAGCCGACATCGTCAAAGTCGTCGACTTCGGCCTGGTCAAAACCCAGAAACACGACGCCGACGATTTGACCGTCACCCACACGAACGTCATCACCGGCACCCCGCTCTACCTCGCACCGGAAGCCATCAGCACCCCGGGCGACATCGACGGCCGCTCCGACCTCTACGCCCTCGGCGCCGTCGCCTACTACCTGCTCACGGGCACTCCGGTCTTCGAAGGCAAAACCGTGATCGAAATCTGCAGCAAGCACATGCTCGAAGCGCCCGTGCCGCCCTCCGAGCGCCTCGGTCGCCCCTTGCCCGAAGACCTCGAAAAGCTCGTCCTGGCCTGCCTCGCCAAATCCCCCTCCGATCGCCCCGCCACGGCTGCGGCCCTGCGCGAAGCGCTCACCGCCTGCGCCCGAACCTCCCCCTACGACGACCGCGCTGCCCGCACCTGGTGGGAAAACAACGCGAGCGCGCTCCGCGCCCGCCGCAAAGGCTCCGTCCACCCCGAGCTCAAACTCACGATGGCCATCAACCTCCAGAACCGCCCGAACGCGGCTTGAGGAGTGGCTTCCACCAAACCTCGACCGGCGTCGCGCCCGCTCTGGCACGTCTACCTGGCGCGCTGCGCCGACGACACGCTCTACTGCGGCATTGCCGTCGACGTCGCGGCCCGCATCGCCGCGCACGACGCGGGCAAGGGTGCCCGCTACACGCGTGGCCGGGGCCCGCTGAGCGTCATCGCCACCCGCCGCTGTCGCGACCAGGGCCTGGCGCTTCGCCTCGAGCGCGCCGTCAAAGCCCTTTCGCGCGCGGAAAAGCTGGCGCTGGCCGCGAATCCTTCGACCCTCGAACGCCTCGCACGCAAAGTTCGCCGCACGAAGGCAACGTAGCTCTGCGCCTCCCTACAGCATTCCCACACGCTGAGGTACGCGGCACGCTGGGCATTCAAGACCTTTCCCTCCCTGACACGACAAGCTCGACGGTTGTGGAATCAGCTCCGACCTGAGCAGCGCGAA
>DASXWF010000338.1:0-5580 GCA_036503835.1 Polyangiaceae bacterium
CGCTTCCGGTCGAACCGCTGGTGCCACCCGAAGTGGTGCCCGCCGAGCCGCTGGCTCCCGCCGAGCGCCCGCCCTTGCCCGCGGGCGTCCGCTCGTCGTCTTTCGAACGGCCCCCGCAACCGCTCGCGACGGCTGCGACCGCCACCAAGAGGGCGGCACAGCGTGCCGCGGGTCGCGAGAAACGGAAACCTCCCGAGGGGTGGAAAAGGTCGAGCATGTCGGATCCTGGGATGCGTGGAATCGGTGGCCGGCGCTCACGGATCGCCGAGCAGATTCCAGGAACTTCGCTTATCCTCGAACTGTGCCACGGGCCGGGTCGAGCGCCGCTCCGGCGGCGAAGATCCGGTTGAGCTCGGTCGAAGCGGCACCGCCCGCGAGCGCGTCGAGCGAGCCGGAATGCAAGCCCGAGGCGGCCGTGAGCACGGCGCGCCAGGCGACTCGCGCCAGGCTGCCGCCGACGCTGACGCGCCGGACGCCGAGCTCGGCGAGCTCGGAAAACGCGAGGCCGGGACGCAGCGCGAGGACGTTGACGGGCTTCGGCGCGACGGCGCGCACCAGCGCGGCGATGTCCTCCCTGTCGCGGACTCCCGGGGCGTAGAGGCAGTCGGCTCCCGCTTCCGCGAAGGCGACCAGTTTGTCGATGGCGTCGCTGACGGCGCTCGGGTCGTGCAGCAAGCCTTCCGTTCGCGCCACGAGCACCACGCCCGAGCCTCCGCGGTCGAGCTCGGCTCGGGCGGCGCGAATGCGTTCGACGGACAGCGCGCGATCGTAGAGCTCGCCGTGATCCTCGAGCTTGCTGTCCTCGATCGAGAGGCCTGCGACGCCGGTGGCGACGGCGAGCCGGACGTTGCCGGCGACCGCCTCGGGCTCGCGTGCGAACCCGGATTCGAAGTCGGCGTTGACGGGGAGGTCGACCGCGCCGCAGAGCTCGGTGAGGTGAGCGAGGAGCTCGTCGAGCGTGACCGCGTAGTCGGGTTTTCCGATGCTCCAAGCGAAAGCGGCGCTGGAGCTCGCTAGCGCGGAAAACCCGAGGTGTTGGAGCAAACGCGCGCTGCCGGCGTCCCAGGGATTCGCCAGCAGAAAGCAGCCGCTCTCGTGAAGTCCGCGGAACGCGCCGCGCCTGTCCTCGAGGCTTCGAGCGACGCCCGTCACCGGACGTCGAACCGATCCAGGTTCATCACCTTGTTCCACGCCGCCACGAAGTCGCGAACGAACTTCGCCTGTGCGTCCGAGCTCGCGTAGACCTCCGCGAGCGCCCGCAGCTCGGCGTTGGAGCCGAAGACCAGATCGACGCGAGTGCCGGTCCATTTCGGCTCGCCCGTTCTGCGATCGCGCCCTTCGAAGGTTTCTCGCGCGTCGGACGTGGGCCTCCACTCCGTGCTCATGTCGAGCAGGTTCACGAAGAAGTCGTTGGTCAGAGCGTCCCGCTTCTTCGTGAAGACCCCGTGCTTCGCCTGGCCGGCGTTGACGCCGAGCACGCGCAGGCCGCCGACGAGCACCGTCAGCTCGGGGGCGCTCAGCGTCAGAAGCTGCGCCTTGTCCACGAGCAACGCCTCGGCGGGCACCGTGTACTTGCTCTTCAGGTAGTTGCGGAAGCCGTCCGCCACCGGTTCGAGCACGGCGAAGGACTCCACGTCGGTTTGCGCTTGCGAAGCGTCCGTGCGTCCCGGCGTGAAGGGCACCGGCGCGGGCTGGCCCGCATTCTTCGCGGCCTGTTCGACGCCCGCGCAGCCGCCGAGCACGATCAGATCCGCGAGCGAGACCCTCTTGCCTCCCGCTTGAGCCGCGTTGAAATCGTTCCGGATGCCTTCGAGCGTCCGCAGCACCTTCGCGAGCTGGGCAGGCTGGTTGACCTCCCAGTCCTTCTGCGGCGCGAGGCGAATGCGAGCGCCGTTCGCACCACCGCGCTTGTCCGAGCCGCGAAACGTCGAGGCCGACGCCCACGCCGTGGAAACCAGCTCCGAGATCGAGAGGCCCGACGAAAGCAGCGTGGCTTTCAGCGCGGCGACGTCCTTCTCTTCGACCAAAGGATGGTCGACTGCCGGAATGGGGTCCTGCCAGACGAGCTCTTCGGCGGGAACCTCCGGTCCGAGGTAGCGTGCGCGCGGACCCATGTCGCGGTGGGTCAGCTTGAACCAGGCGCGCGCGAACGCGTCCGCGAACTCGCCCGGGTTCGCGAGAAAGCGGCGCGAAATTTTCTCGTAGGCCGGATCGAAGCGCAGCGAGAGATCGGTCGTCAGCATGGCGGGCACGTGCTTCTTCGACGGATCGAAGGCGTCGGGGATCGTCGCCGGTGCGCCCTTCGCGACCCACTGTTGCGCGCCGGCGGGGCTCTTCGTGAGCTCCCATTCGAACTCGAACAGGTGCTCGAAGAAGGAATTGCTCCACTTCGTCGGTGTCCGCGACCAGGTCACCTCGAGGCCGCTCGTGATCGTGTCGCGGCCCCTGCCGGTGCCGAACTTGGACGCCCAACCGAAGCCCTGGTGCTCGAGATCGGCGGCTTCGCAATCGACCCCGACGAGCTTCGCGTCACCGGCGCCGTGCGTCTTGCCGAAGGTGTGACCACCTGCGATCAACGCGACCGTCTCCTCGTCGTTCATCGCCATGCGCGCGAAGGTTTCGCGGATGTCCCGGGCCGCGGCGACCGGATCCGGTTTGCCGTTCGGGCCCTCCGGATTCACGTAGATGAGGCCCATCTGCACGGCGCCCAGCGGATTTTCCAGGTTCCTGTCGCCCGAGTAGCGCTTGTCCTCCAGCCAAACCTTCTCGGCGCCCCAGTACACGTCCTGATCCGGCTCCCACACGTCCTCCCGGCCGCCGCCGAAGCCGAAGGTCTTGAAGCCCATCGTCTCGAGCGCGACGTTACCCGTGAGGATCATCAGGTCGGCCCAGGAAATCTTGCTTCCGTATTTCTGCTTGATCGGCCACAGCAAGCGGCGCGCCTTGTCCAGGCTGACGTTGTCCGGCCAGGCGTTGAGCGGCGCGAAGCGTTGCTGGCCTCGCCCGCCGCCGCCGCGGCCGTCGGCGATGCGGTAGGTCCCGGCGCTGTGCCACGCCATGCGAATGAACAGACCGCCGTAGTGCCCGAAGTCGGCCGGCCAAAAGTCCTGGGAGTCGGTCATCAACGCCGCGAGGTCCTTCTTCAACGCCGCGTAGTCCAGGCTCTCGAACGCCTTCGCGTAGTCGAAGTCGGCGCCCATGGGATTCGACTTCGACGAATGCTGGTGCAGGAGGTCGAGGCGCAGCTGCTTCGGCCACCAGTCGCGGTTCGTCGTGCCGCCGCCGGCCGTATGATTGAACGGACACTTTGCTTCAGTCGTCATCGTGCGCTCCCTCGGTATGCGGCCAAGACTTGCGGCCAAGATTAGGCGCGGTGATCGGGCTCGCCATTGCCAGGCTCGCGTGTGAAGCGCGGCTCCTGCCGGTTTTGTTCCCGAATTTCGCGGCGGTCCGGCCGCTTGCGTTTCGAATTGCCCCGTGTCGGCGAAGCTCGCTTGGGTAGTGAGAAATCCGAAGCGGCGGAGGAGCCGGAGGATGATAGAAGAGAAGGATGTTGGGACGCAGGTTGGGACTCTCCGACGTCACGCTCGGATTGGTGGTGGGACTCGCCTTCGCTGCCTGCTCGTCGGACGGAGACGATGACGGCGGAGCGGGAACGAGTGGCAAGGCCGGTAAGGGCGGTAGTGCGTCGGGCGGAACTGCAGGCAAGGGTGGCGGTACGACGGGCGGAGCCGCGGGCAAGGGCGGTGCGGGCGGTGCAGGCGGTGCGGGCGCAGGAAGCACCGGCAAGGCCGGCGGCGGTAGCGGAACCGACAGCGCGGGCGAAGGCGGCGCAGCGGGCGTCATGTCGGGCGGAGAGAGCGGCGCCGGTTCGGCCGGTGAAGGTGGACGCGGACAGGCGGGCGAGGACACCGGCGGCGAGGCCGGCGAGACGAGCTCTCGTGCGGGCGGCGGGGGCGAAGGTGGAAGCACCACAGGTGGCGCGAGTGACTCCGGGGCTGGCGGCGAAGCGGGCAGTGGTACGCCGCTCGCTCCGATCATCGTGTTCGACGGCGGGACGGCCAACGGCGGCATCGAGTACACGGGCCGCGGTGGACTCGACGCGGTGTGCGCCGCGGCCAAGGGTACGCTCGGGATCTCCGGGGGCACGCCGCACGCCCTGATTTCGGTGAGCGAAAGCGATGCCATCGCCGACTTCCCCTCGCTCTACGGGTTGCCGACGGATCGCCCCTTCGAGGGGCCGAGCGGAGCCGTGATCGCGGACGACTTCGCGGATCTGCTGGACGGCAGCATCGATCGCAGCCTGGAGGCGGCGGGCGTCGTGGTTTCCGAGCCGGGCTTCTGGTTCACCGGTAGCAATTCCGACGGGACCGCGAGCGAAAACAACTGCTCGGGGTGGACCTCCACGGACTTCAGCAGCACCATTCGCGCGAACTACGGGTACACCGGCAGCACCGACTCCGACGGTACCTGGTGGCTCGGCAGCGACGTCGCGACGGCCACGTGCAGCGCCGGCCAGTATCACGTCTTGTGCATCACCTGGTGAGGCGCGGGGCGCCCACGCTGCGAGTGGACTCGTCTCGACTTTTGGTCGATAACCGCGTGAACGGTGATGCGGCGCGCGGTCTCGCTGGCGTTCTTGTTGCTCAGCGGATCGGCGCTCGCACGAGAAGGGGTTCGCTGGCGCTACAGCGCACCGTCCGAGTGCCCGACGGAAGCCCAGTTTCGCGCGGAGGTCGACGCGCGGCTGCTCCGCGCTCCGCGAGCGACGGAGGGCGATCGAAACGAGAGCGACGACGTGAGCGTCGAGGTGCGGCTCGAGCCGTCTCTGCGCCGCGCCACCCTCGTGCTCCGCGAGCCGGGCGCCGAGGCGGTCGAACGCAGCGTGGAGGGCGATTCGTGCGCGGAACTCGCGTCGGGTCTGGCGATGATCGCGGCGCTCGCTTTCGGTGCCGCCGAGGCGCCGGCCGAGACGAAGCCCGACGAAAGACCGCGAACCGAGGAACCCAGGCCCGAAGCGCCGCCGAACCAGGCACCGTCGCCGAAGGAACCCGAGCGTCCGCCCGTAGCGACGACGGGCGTTCGAGCGACCGGTGAGGCGAACGCGCGCCCGTCGCGCCTCGGATCGCTCGGCCTGGAAGTCGGAGCGGGGGGCTGGCTGAACACGTGGTCCGCGCCCGGCCTCGGTCTCGGCGCGGACCTGTTCGTGAGGCTCGGACCGCAACCGCCGGGAAGCTGGTCGTTGCGCGTGGCGGGCCTCTACGGGTTCGGTTCGTCGTCGGTCGGGGACCGCCTCGCCGAATTCCGTCTGCTCGGAGGGCGCGTGGAAGGATGTCCGCTCGCGGGCGCCTTCACGGCTCGGTTTTCGGGGGAAGGCTGCGTCGCACTCGATCTCGGTGCGCTCGGTGGCCGCGGTGACGACAGCTCGGCTCTGCTCGAAGGGAGCTCCGACACGATGTTCTGGGCCGCGACCGTCGTCGCCGGGCGCGTGCGCGCGCGCTTGGGCGAACGCGTGTTCCTCGAGGGACAGGGCGAGCTGGGCTTCCCGCTGGTGCGTCACGAGTTCGTGTTCGAAGCCCC
>DASXWF010000339.1:0-12437 GCA_036503835.1 Polyangiaceae bacterium
CTCCGATCTGCCCGCCGTGAGCCCGGGTCGCGCACCGGCGGACCTGCCCGCGCCCGCACCGGTTCGCGCCAAGCCTCCGCTCCCGACGCCCTTCGGCCCGCCGGTTGCCGCCCCGCGTCCCGCTCCGCCTTCGGCCGTCGCGCCTCCGGCCGCCGCCGCACGCTCGAACGATGATCTGCCCGCGGTGCCCGCCAAGCGGAGCGCGGCTCCGATCTCGCTCGCTCCGGACGACGTCGAGCTCGACGCCGATCTGCCCGCGGTTCCACCTCCCGCACGCTCTGCTGCGGGGCGCCCGGCTCCCGCTGCCGAGCCCGAGCTGCCTTCCCCTTTGAGCGCTCGTCCCGCGACCAAGGGCAACGAGTTCGAGTGGGACTTGCCCGAGGTCGGTAGCCTGCCGGCGCGCGCGCCGAGCGGCGCCCCCGGCCTTTCGGGGGCAGATGCGGGCGCGCTCGAGCTCGACCTTCCCGACCTCTCGAGCAGCGGCCTGCCTGCCGCGCGCGCGAGCTCCGGCCTACCGGCGGCGCTCGCGGGTTTGCCGAGCCCCGTCGCGAGCCTGCCTTCCCTCGCTGCGGGCTTGCCGTCAGCGGCGGGCCTGCCGGCACTGGGCGCAGGTCTTCCGAGCCTGGCCGCCGGTCTGCCGAGCCCGGCGGCGGGGCTACCGAGCCTGACGGGGGAGTTGCCTTCCCTTGCTGCGGGCTTGCCGTCGCCGTCGCCCGGCTTGCCCGAGCGCGCCGCCGACCTGCCGCTCGTCTCGGGTGGGATGTCCGGCGCTTCTGGCGGCGAGAGCGGCTTCGGCGAAATCGATCTCGACATGATGCCCGGCGGGGCACCGAGCGCGCCGCCGCGAGCGGGCGGCTTCGGTGAGATCGATCTCCCGCCGCCCGCGCCGAGCCAGCGCCAGGTCTCGCCGTTCGACGACGGACTCGAGGCCGACCCGTTCGGTGAGGCCTCGATCCCGTCTCAAGCCCCGCCGCCTCGCTCGGCGTCGCCGGCGAGCGCTGCGGCGGTCACGCGCGCCGCGGGCGGCGGCACGAACTACGGCGAAGTGAACCTCGACGCGGGCAGCTCACCCGACCTCGCGGTCGAAGCCCCGCCGCCCGTACAGGCTCGCGCTCCCGGCGCTGACGAGGGCACGGAGTTCGGCGCCATTCCAGAAGAAACGAAGGCAGCCGCGCGTGGTCCCGCACCCGCGACCGCGGTCATGCCGAGTCACAGCCCCAAGCGCGCGCGGCGCTGGCCGCTCCGCACCTTCGGCGCGCTGCTCGTCGTCGCCGTGGGCGGAGGCTCGCTCTCGTTCGTCGAATCGCTCGGGCCTTACGGGGCGTACTGGATCAACGATCGCCTCCACGAGGGCGAGCACCAGAACCTGCTCGCCGACTCGATCAGGAAGGCGCGCGCGGAGCTCGGGCGCGACACGTGGCCCGCGGCGCGCGGAACCTTCGAGCAGTTGGAGGCGGCGCGCGCCGGAGCGAAGCGCTTTCCGCCCTTTGCGTCGTACCTGGCTTTCACCGCCTACCTGACCGAGCTCCGCTTCGGTTCGGCGCCGGAGATGCACGCGCGCGCCAAAGTGCTCCTCGACCAGGTCGCGCCGAAGAATCCGACCCACACCGATATCGCTCGGACCGCACGGGACGCCATCGACGGGGACCTGGCGCGCGCGCAGCAGGCGGCGCAACGTCTCGCCGGCAGCCGCGCGAACGACGTCGACGTGGCCGTGCTCGCCGCCGAGATCGCGCTCCGCGGCAACGACGGTCCGGCCATGCTCGCCGCCTGGGGACAGGTCGCGCGTCTCGAGCAGACCGCGCGCGCCGCCTTCGGCCTCGCGCGCGCGAAGTACGCCTCCGGTGACGCGTCCGGGGCGATGCTCGACGCCAAGCAGGCGCTCGTCAAAAATCCGGAGCACGTCGGCGCGCGACTCCTGCTCGCCCGCATCGCTTCCGGAACCCCGGGGAACGAAGCCGAAACGCTGAAGGAGCTCCAGTCGCTGCTCGGGCAACCGGCCGCGGCGAGTCCGGACGAAATTGCCGCCGCCGAGACCCTGCTCGGCGACGTGCACCTCGGCCGTTCGCGCATCTCGCAGGCGCTCGAGTCCTACGGCCGCGCGTTGAAGGTGCGGCCGGCCGCGGCCGGCGCGCTGTCGGGCATGGGCGAGGCGCTGTTTCGTGCGGGACGCTACGCGGAGGCGCTCGCGCGTTTCGAAGCGAGCGTGCAGTCGAACCCTGCGAACGTGGTCGCTCAGGTCGGCGCGGCCAAGTGCAAATTGTCGCTCGAGCGCATCGAGGAAGCCACGCGCTCCCTCGCGGCGCTCGCGGCGGCCGAACCGAAGCAAGCCTTCGTCGCGCTCTGGTACGGGCGCGCGCTCGAGGCGGCGGGCGATCGTGATCGGGCGAGCAGCGTCTACCACGCGGCCATCGACAAGGGCGGCAGCGGGCCGGAGGCCGTCGAGGTCTACGTCGCGCTCGCGACGCTCCAGAACCAGCGCGGCCAGGCCGAAGAGGCACAAAAGACGCTCGCGAAAGCGCGCGAGAAGCTGCCGGCTTCCGCGCTCATCCACCGGGCGCTCGGCGAGCTCGCGCTCGCGCAGGGCCGTCCCGCCGACGCCATCGTCGAGCTCAAGAAAGCGCTCGCCATCGATGCGGCGGACATCGCCTCGTCCTTCCAGCTGGGCGTCGCGCTGCGCCGCAGCCAGAACTTCGACGCCGCGACCCAGCAGTTCGACCAGGTGGCCGCCGTCGATCGGGAGTATCCCGGGCTGGCGCTGGAGCGCGGCTTGATCTTCGAGGCCACGGGCCGCGCCGCGGAGGCGTTGAAGTCCTACCGCGACGCTCTCGCCAAGTCGCCGAAGGACCCGGATCTGATGCTGCGCGTCGGCTGTGGCGCGGTGGCGGCCGAGGCGCTCGACGAGGCGGACGAGCTCTTGCGCAAGGTGCTCGTGCAACGCCCGAATTCTGCCGAAGCGAACCACTGCCTCGGCCGCGGGCTGCTCGCGCGCGGCAAGCTCCCGGACGCCCAGCGCATGCTCGATCGCGCGATCGAGCTCGATCCGAGCCGCGCGCAGTACCACCTCTTCTCCGGCCGCGCCGCGAACGAATCCGGCAACCTCGCGAAGGCCGAGCGCGAGCTCCAGGCCGCGCTCGCGCTCGACAATTCGCTCGCGGACGCCTACTGGCAACGCGGCGTCCTGCGGCAGCGCCAGGGCGCGGTGAGGGACGCGGTCGTCGATCTGCTCCAGGCGTTGAAGCTCAACGCCTCGCTCGTCGATGCGCACGCGGCGCTCGCCGACGCCTACTACGACCTCGGCCGCGAACACGAGGCGCTCGCCGAATGGCAGAAGGCCGTCCAGGCCCAGCCCGACAACGCGGTCTGGCGCTTCCGCTACGGCAAGCTGCTGGTCACGAATCAGATGAACGACGCCGGTCGAGTCGAGCTCGAGCGCGCGATCGAGTGGGGGGCGAAGGCCGAGTCCGCGCCGCGCTGGCTCTGGGAAGCGCATCACTTCCTCGCTCGCGCGCTCGGCGCTCGCGCGGAGGCGGCCCAGCACTGGGAGCAGTTCCTGCGGCTCGGCCCGCGCGACTCACCGTACCGCACCGAAGCCAAGCAGGCGCTCGCGCGCCTCGGCCGCCCCTGGTCCGGAAACTAGGGGTCCTGCACTGGGCAAGCCCGTTACGCGTGCCCGTGCCCGAAAGCGCTGCAAGCGAAATGCCCGATTCTTCGCCTCGGGCGCGGGCACGTTCCTGATTTCGGAGACAAGCCCCAGGACCCGTTAAAGCCGAAACGCCCCTCACGGTGAGCCGTGAGAGGCGTTTGCGGTGTTGGGGGCTGACTTCAGCCGGCGGGAGCCGCGGCGGGGGCCGCGGGCGTGGCCGAGAAGTCGTAGACCCAGGTCGCGACGCCGTCACGCTTGTCCGGCGGGGTGAGCGCCAGTCCGCTGATGGAGTTCGTGACGCAGGTCGAGAGCGTCTCGGGTGCCGTGGTGCCGGCCGGATCGGTCTTCACGTCCTTGATCCTGCCGGTCTCCGCCTCGACGGTGAACTGCACGGTGACGCGACCCTGAAGTTCCTTCTGGTTCTTCAGCGCGCCGTCGTAGCAGGCCTTGATGTCGCCCGCCTTGGTGTCGAGCAGCGCCTGGGTGGCGTCGCGGTAGTCCTCGGGGCTCCGCGCGTAGAACGAGCAGCCGGTGACACTGGCGAGCAGCGCGAACAGGCTGAGCTTCTTCATGGTTGCCATGGTCGGTACTCCTTGTGTTCGCATCGCCGTCACTTCCCGTCCTTCTTCTTGTCGTCCTTCTTGTCGTCCTTCTTCTTGGGCGGCGCCTTGTCGTCCTTCTTCTTGTCGTCCTTCTTTTCCTTGGACGCCTTGTCGTCGACGCTGGGCACCTCCGCGACTTCCTTCTTGTCGGTCGCGGTCTTCTCCTCGAGGACGGTTTCCTTGCCGCTCGCGTCCACCGCGAGCTTCTTCTTCGTCACGTCTTGTTCGATGATGTTGAACTCGACGCGGCGGTTCTTCTCCTTGCCCTCTTCGGTCGCGTTGTCGGCGATGGGCTTGGTGATGCCGAAGCCCTTGGCCGTCAGCGAGGTCGCGGGCAGGCCACCCTTCTCGACGAGGTGGGTCTTCACCGCGTTCGCGCGCTCGTCGGAGAGCTTCAGGTTCCGCTTCGGATCACCCTCGGAGCTCGCGTGCCCCTCGATGGCGATCTTCTTGATGTGCGGGTTCTTCTTGATCGTCGACGCAATCTCTTCGAGAAGCTCGAAGGACTGCGGCAAAATCACGGCCTTGTTGTATTCGAACTGAATTTTCTCGGTGATTTCGATCTTGTTGTCCTTGACCACCACCTTCGGCGGCGGCTCGGGCGGCTTGGCCGGCGGCGGCGGCGGCGGTGGAGGCGCAGGCGCCTCACCGGCGATCGTCACCGGGCCCTTGCCCGAAAAAACCGTGGTTCCGCCGCAAGCTGCCGTGAGGGCCAGCGCGGACGCCAAGAGTACGAATTGAGCGGGCTTCTTGCCCGCGCCAAGGATCTGCATGGGTCGGACTCCCCTGTTGGGTAGGGGCCGCGTTTTGTCACCCCTCGCCGCCTCGCGTCAATGCCCGAACCCGCGAGAGGCTCAACCAGTTGAGCCCGCCGGGCTCCGACGGCTGCGCGCGTAACGCGCAAATTCGGCCTAACTAGCTCAATCGGCCAGCCGGTTTCAGGCTCGGAAATTTCTTACTTCAAGGAGTGGCTGACCCCGTCCCGGCGCTTGTCCGCTCGGGGGCGGGGCTTTGCGACTCAGCTTTCGATGAAGCTCTTGAGCTGCTTCGAGCGGCTCGGGTGGCGGAGCTTGCGCAGCGCCTTGGCTTCGATCTGACGGATGCGCTCGCGCGTGACCTCGAAGTCCTGTCCGACTTCCTCGAGCGTGTGGTCGCTCTTCTCGCCGATGCCGAAGCGCATGCGCAGCACCTTCTCCTCGCGCGGCGTGAGCGTCTTCAGAACACGACGCGTCTGCTCCGAAAGGTTCATGTTGATGACGGCGTCGGCGGGCGAGACCACGCTCATGTCTTCGATGAAGTCGCCGAGATGGCTGTCTTCCTCTTCGCCGATCGGCGTCTCGAGGCTGATCGGCTCCTTCGCGATTTTCAGGACCTTGCGCACCTTGTCGAGCGGAAGCTCCATCTTCTCCGCGATCTCTTCCGGCGTCGGTTCGCGTCCGTACTCCTGCACCAGGTAGCGCGAGGTGCGGATGAGCTTGTTGATCGTTTCGATCATGTGCACCGGAATGCGGATGGTGCGCGCCTGATCGGCGATCGCGCGCGTGATCGCCTGGCGAATCCACCACGTCGCGTAGGTGCTGAACTTGTAGCCGCGCTTGTACTCGAACTTGTCGACCGCCTTCATCAGGCCGATGTTGCCTTCCTGAATCAGGTCGAGGAACTGCAGGCCGCGGTTCGTGTACTTCTTCGCGATCGAGACCACGAGCCGGAGGTTCGCTTCCACGAGCTCGGCCTTGGCCTTCTCGGCCTTGCGCTCGCCCTGGCGGATGGCGACGTAGGTCTTGAGCAGGTCGTTCACGTCGACCTTCAGCTCCTCCTCCATCTTGCGCATACCGCGCTGGGCGTTCTTCAGCGCCTCGTCCATCTCCTCGAGCTCTTCGCGTCCGATCCCGAGCTTCTTGGCGAGCGCCTCCTTGCTGTCGGGATCGTCCTTCGCGTCGCGCAGCATCCGCTTGAGCTCGGACTTGCTGGCGCCGGTGAGCTTCTCGAGCTCGACCACCTTGCCCTGGGCGCGGTGGATGCGCTCGATCATGCTCTTCAGCTTGGCGACGATCTTGTCGATGGTCTTCTTGTTCAGACGCATCTCCTGGAGCGTCTTCACCAGATCTTTCTTGTTGTCGCCGAGCTCCTTGTCGATGGCCTTGCGGCGCACGTCCGCGACGCCCTTACGCTCCTCCGCGAGCTCGGCGTTCTTCTTGTCGAGGCGCTTCACGCGATCGATGAGGCGGATGATGCGGCGGTCGGCCTCCTCCTCGTCGAACTCGTGCTCCTCGTCCTCGGCGTCGCGGACGATGTCCTTCACGCGAATCTTGTGAGCGCGCAGGCGCTCGCCGATGTCGATGATCTCGCGGACCGCGATCGGGCTCGAGAGGATCGAGGACAGGATCTCGTTTTCGCCCTCCTCGATGCGCTTGGCGATCTCGACCTCGCCCTCGCGCGTGAGCAGAGCCACGCTGCCCATCTTGCGCAGGTACATGCGCACCGGGTCGTTGCTCTTGTAGTAGTCGTCCTCGCCGCTCTTGGGCGCGGTCGAAGCGGGCGTACCGCCGCTGCTTTCGGCCTGTTCCTCGTCCGGCTTGGGCGTGGACTTCGCCGCCAGCTCGTCGTCACCGGCGGTGCGGTGCGGAGCGATCTTGATGTTGCTCGCGTCGTCGACGACCTCGATGTCCTCGTCGTCGAGCGCGGAGAGGACGTCGTCCATCTGATCGGGACCGACTTCCTCGCCCGGCAACGCTTCGTGCACGTCGTCGTAGGTGAGAAATCCTTTGCTCTTGCCGAGGCTGATGAGCTGCTCTTTGGCGCTCTTGCCGTTCGGCTTGGACGGGGCGGAGCTGTCGGCGGGAGCGTCCTTCGCCCCCTTAGCCGGCGCAGCGCTCGCCTTCGCCTTGGAAGCGGGTGCTCCCTTCTTAGAGTCGCTGACAACGGCCTTCTTCGGAGAACGCTCAGGCTTTTTCGATGCCACCGCTACCTCGTCTGCGAACCGTGCCTGTCACGCGCACGATCGCGTTGTCGTAAACTTGTCGCAGCAGGTTCATCTCCCGCTCGACGTCACCAGTCTTCTCTAGGCGCCCAAGGTCTTCGGTTGCTTGGGATTTTTCCCGGGACCAATCGAGCGACTCCAGTTTCCTAAGATTGCTCGCCAGCACGGCATTAGCATCGTCCAAGCTTTCGTGCTTGGGCGCTGCCCAGCGAGCGAGCGCGAATGGATGGATCGGCGCCGGGAGCTTCGCAAGGATTTGTTCCACGTCCGTAACTCCTCCGGCGCGAAATTGACGCAGCGCGGCAAGGGCAATCGCAACGTCTCCTTCCACGAGAAGGGCAGCCTGTGCCGCCTCATTGGAATCGAAGAGGTCCGGGAAGTCGATCAAGCAGCCCAGCACCTCGAGGCCGATCTCGGCGCGCTGGTCGCGCGACCGGGCACGACTCGGCGGCGGGAGACCCTGCGCAGGCCGCCCGCCGGGAGCGGTTCCAGAGCGAGACATCGCTGCCATGAGCTGGCGTTTCAGGGCGTGGATGGTGCCGACCTCGCCGTGACCGAGGCTCAGCCGGGCGGCCAGCTGATCGGCGTGCTTTTCGGCGAGGGCGCGCAGTGTGGGGTCCTCTTCGCTGGCGATGAGCTCGATGGTCTCCTGCACGCGCCGCGCCTGGGTGGCGGCGTCGTTGCGCGCGAAGTGGCCGTCGAGCAGCTCCTCCATCAGGTACTCGATGATCGGCCTGGCGGCGTCGATCACGCGCGTGACCTGTTCGGCGCCGCCGCGCCGCGCGAGCTCGTCGGGATCCATGCCCTCGGGCAGCGTCGCGACGTGAGCCGACAGGCCCGCGCTCCGGCAGACGTCGCGCGCCGCTCGCGCCGCGCGCTTGCCCGCGGAGTCGGGGTCGAAGAGCAACGTCACGTTCTGCGTGAGCCGGTGCAGCGCGCGCGCCTGCTCGACGGTGAACGCCGTGCCGAGCGGCGCGACCACGTTCTTCACCCCGCGCGCGTGCAGGCCGAGCACGTCGAAGTTGCCCTCGACGACGATCGCGCGATCGGCGGAGCGGATGGCCTGGCGCGCCTGGTAGATGCCGAACACCGCCTCGCGTTTTCGGTACACCGCCGACTCGGGCGAGTTCATGTACTTCGCCGGCGGCTCCTCGCTCTTGCTCGGTTCGAGGCCGAGCGGCCGCAGGCGTTCGGCCGGCGGCTCGTCGAGCGAGCGGCCGCTGAAGGCGAGCACACGACCCTGACCGTCGAGCACCGCGAACATCAGCCGGTGCCGGAAGCGATCGTAGTAGCCGGAGCCGGAGCGACGGGGCGCGACGAGCCCCACCTTTTCTGCGGCGGACAGGCTCAGATTCGCGTCGCGCAGGTGCGTGGACAGCGCGTCCCAGCCGTGCGGCGCGTAGCCGACGCGAAACGCCTGGAGCGAGTCGGCGATCGCGTCGGTCGGCGTCTGTGGCGAGAGGCCGCGGCGCGCGAGCTCGCTCTCGGCGAAGTCGCGGAGCGGGTGCTCGCGCAGCATGCGCTCGAAAAAGGACGCAGCGGCGGCACCGATGTCGAAGAGCTCCTGCAGCCGTCGCCGCGCTTCGGTTTGCTGTCGGCGCTCGGCGTCGTTCACCGTCTCGACGATCTCGATGCCCATGCGCTCGGCGAGACGCCGCACCGATTCGACGAAGTCGAGCCCTTCCGTCTCTTGCACGAACTTGATGGCGTCGCCCGACGCGTGGCACCCGAAGCAATGGTAAAAGCCACGCTCGGGGTTCACGTGGAAGCTCGGCGTCTTCTCCTTGTGGAAGGGGCAGAGGCCGACGAAGCTCCTGCCGCGCTTCTGGAGCTTCACGCTCTCGCCGACGATCTCGACGATGTTGGCGTCGCGCCGGACACGGTCGAGCGTCTCCTGTCCGATCACGGCGGATTGCTTAACACTTTGCCCATGGGGCGCCTCGACTATTCGTTCGGGCCTTGGCTTGACTAGCCATCCGTTCAGTATAACACTCGGCCGGTGCGCCGGCTTCCCCTGAAAAATCCGCTGAATCGCTTCGAGCGCTTTCGGGTGGAGTACGCGGAGGGGGAGCCGGACGCCCGTCTCGAGCTCTACGACGACCAGAGTCGGAGCATCCTTTCGGAGAACGACAGCCCCGATCTCGGCTTCCGCTTCAGCGTGAACCCGTACCGCGGCTGCCTGCACGGCTGCGCGTATTGCTACGCCCGTCCGACCCACGAGTACCTCGGGTTCGGGGCGGGCAGCGACTTCGAGCGCAAGATCCTGGTGAAGCGCCGCGCGCCGGAGCTACTCGAGCAGGCGTTCTCGAAGAAGAGCTGGCAAGGGGAGCTCGTCGTATTCAGCGGGAACACGGATTGCTACCAGCCGCTCGAGCGCGAGCTCGAGCTCACGCGCGGCTGCCTGGCGGTGTGTGCGCGGTACCGCAATCCCGTGCACGTCATCACGAAGTCCGCGCTCGTCGAGCGCGACATCGACCTGCTCGTCGAGCTCTCGCGCGAGGCGGACGCGGGCGTCACGCTGAGCATCCCGTTCTTCGACGAGGACACCGCGCGCGCCATCGAGCCCTACGTTCCGTCCCCGCGCCGCAGGCTCGAGGCGGTGCGCCGCTTGAGCGAGGCCGGGCTCGACGTGAGCGTGAACGTCGCCCCCCTGATTCCGGGCCTGAACGATCGCGATCTCGTGCCGATTCTCGAGGCGGCGGCGGCGGCCGGCGCGCGCGGTGCGGGCCTCGTGCCGCTGCGACTGCCCGGAAGCGCGGCCGACGTGTTCGTGGAGCGCCTGCGCGAAACCATGCCGCTCCGGGCCGAAAAGGTGCTGACGCGCGTGCGCGAAATGCGCGGCGGCAAGTTGAACGATCCGCGCTTCGGCGAGCGCCAGCGCGGCTCGGGCCGCTACATCGACACGGTGTTCGAGCTGTTCGAGGTCAGCGTGCGCAGGCTCGGTCTCACCCATCGCGATCCGTCTCCGCGGCCGAGCACCTTCCGGCGCCCCGGCGAAGCCGTGCAGCTCGGCTTGTTCGAGCGCTAGCGCCCAATCGGTGCACTCTGGCCCGCGCCCCGTCACGCCCGGGCCACATCGTCACGCTGTTGCGCGGCCCCGCGCAATCGCTGCGCTTGACGTCGGGAATGGACGGCAGCGAAATCGGTTGCATCCGAGGGCCACGAACGAGGAGTCACGCAATGCCGGCGCTTTCCGAACGTGAGGTGTCACTCATCCACGCCTACTGGCGAGCCTGCAATTACCTGGCGGTGGGGATGATTTACCTGCAGGACAATCCGCTGCTCCGGGAGCCGCTGCGCCCCGAGCACGTGAAGCAGCGCCTGCTCGGCCACTGGGGCGCGAGCCCCGCGCTCTCGTTCACCTGGATTCATCTGAACCGGCTGATCGTCGCGCAGGGCCTGGACGTGGTGTTCGTGGCGGGCCCCGGGCACGGCGCGCCCGGCGTGCTCGGCCCCGCCTACCTCGAGGGCACTTACTCGGAGATCTATCCGGACAAGAGCCAGGACCTCGAGGGCATGCGCAAGTTCTTCAAGCAGTTCTCGTTTCCGGGCCACATCGGCAGCCACGTCACGCCGGAGACACCCGGCTCGATCCACGAAGGGGGCGAGCTCGGCTACAGCCTGTCGCACGCCTACGGCATGGTGTTCGACAACCCGGACCTGATCGTCGCCTGCGTGGTGGGCGACGGGGAGGCGGAGACCGGGCCGCTGGCGACGGCCTGGCACTCGAACAAGTTCCTGAACCCGGCTCGGGACGGCGCGGTGCTCCCGATCCTGAACCTGAACGGCTACAAGATCGCGAACCCCTCGATCCTCGCGCGGATCAGCCACGAAGAGCTCGAATCGCTGTTCCGGGGTTACGGCTACGAGCCGCTGTTCGTCGAAGGCAGCGAGCCGCAGCTGATGCACCGCGCGATGGCCGCTGCGCTCGAGCGGGCAATCGCCGACATCAAAGGTTTCCAGGCCAGGGCACGCGCATCTCGCGACGTGGAGCGGCCGCGCTGGCCCATGATCGTGCTCCGTTCTCCGAAGGGCTGGACCGGGCCGAAGGAGGTCAAGGGCCACAAGGTGGAGGGCTTCTGGCGCGCGCACCAGGTGCCGTTCTCCGAGGTGCGCGACAATCCGGAGAACCTCCGCCTGCTCGAGACCTGGTTGAAGAGCTACGCACCGGAGGAGCTCTTCGACGCGAGCGGCAAGCTCGTGCCGGACCTCTCGGAGCTCGCGCCGAAAGGTCCGCTGCGCATGAGCGCGAACCCGCACGCGAACGGGGGACTCTTGCGCAAGGACCTGAAGCTTCCGGACTTTCGAGCGTATGCGGTGCCGGTGCCGGCGCACGGCGGCGTGTCGTACGAGAACACCAAGCCGCTCGGAGAGTTCCTGCGCGACGTCATGAAGCTCAACATGACGAGCTTTCGCGTATTCGGCCCCGACGAGACGGCCTCGAACCGCCTGCAGGCGCTCTACGAGGCGAGCAAGAAGACGTGGATGGCGGATCTTCTGCCGGAGGATCTCGACGGCAGCGAGCTTTCGCGCGACGGCCGCGTGATGGAAATGCTGTCCGAGCACACTTTGCTCGGCTGGCTCGAGGGTTACCTGCTCACGGGTCGTCACGGTTTCTTCCACACCTACGAAGCCTTCGCGCACGTCATCGGCTCCATGTTCAACCAGCACGCGAAGTGGCTCGACATCTCGAAGAACCACGTCCCGTGGCGCGCGGCCGTCTCCTCCGAGAACATCCTGTTGTCGTCCACGGTCTGGCGCCAGGACCACAACGGCTTCTCGCACCAGGACCCCGGCTTCATCGATCTGGTCGCGAACAAGGGCCCGACGGTCGTCCGCATCTACCTGCCGCCCGACGCCAACACCCTGCTCTCGGTCGCGGATCACTGCCTGCGCAGCAAGAACTACGTGAACGTGATCGTGGCGGACAAGCAGAAGCACCTCCAGTTCACGACCATCGAGGAAGCCTGCGTCCACTGCGCCAAGGGTCTCGGCATCTGGTCACGCGCCAGCACCGACGCCGGCGAGGAGCCCGACGTCGTGCTCGCCTGCGCCGGTGACGTGGCCACCATGGAAGCGCTGGCGGCGGCCGCCATCCTGCGCGAACGCGCTCCCGACCTGCGCCTGCGCTTCGTCAACGTTGTCGACCTCTTCCGCCTGCAACCGGCCGCGGAGCACCCGCACGGCTCCACCGAGCGCGAATTCGACG
>DASXWF010000340.1:0-9106 GCA_036503835.1 Polyangiaceae bacterium
TTAGTTTACTTAGTCTATAAGGTTTATAGTAAATATCTGGATTCATGACTCACCGCAGTTTGTTTCTGAATCGTTGCTTGATCGCGGCGCTCATCGGAGGAGCCCCCGTTTCGGCCTTGGCCCAGACGCCGGCGGCACCTCCGCCCGCTGTGGCACCGACCCCGGCGGCACCGACTCCGGTCGCGCCGGTCACGACCCCGGCTCCGGCGCCGGCGGCACCGACGACCCCCGCCCCGGCGCCCGCGCCCGCTGCCGTGAGCCCCGTGCCCGCTGCCCCGGTGAGCCCGGCGCTGCCCGAGCCTGCACCGGTGATTCCTCCCCCCACGCAGGAGAAGCCGAAGAAGGACAAGAGCCCGTTCGTGCTCGCCTCCGAGGACGACGCGCATCGCCTCGAGTTCAAAGGCATCGCCCAGGGCGACGGCCGCTTCTTCCTGACCGATCGTGGCGGGGTGTCGAGCTTCGTGCTCCGGCGCGTACGCCCCAACATCGACGCGAAGATCTTCCGTTACTACGAGTTCCGCCTGCAGGCCGAGTTCGCGGGCACGCGCGTGCAGGCCATCGACGCGTACGGCAACCTCCACTTCATCGACGAGCTCCAGCTGCGCGTGGGCAAGGGCAAGAGCCCGGTCGGCCTCGAGCGCCTGCAGTCCCTCCGCGACGTGATGTTCGCCGAGCGCGCGTTCCCGACGCAGCTCGTTCCGAACCGCGACGTCGGCGCGCAAGCGCACGGCAAGATCTCGGACGGCATGGTCGAATGGGCGCTCGGCGTGTACAACGGCGTCCCGAACGGCGGCAGCGGCGAGACCGACACGAACGACTCGAAAGATCTGGAAGGGCGTGTCTTCGTGCTGCCCTTCAAGAAGAGCGACCTCGACGCGCTCGCCGGGCTGGGCGCCGGCTTCGCGGGCACGTGGGGCAACCAGTTCGGAGCGCTGTCGCCGTACGTCACGACGGGACAGCAGGCGTTCTTCTCGTACGCGAGCAGCGCCGTCGCCTTCGGAAAGCGCGTCGTGCTGGCGCCGCAGGCGTACTACTACGGCGGTCCGATCTCGCTCATGTGGGAGCTCGCGCGCGTGAAGGAGCACATCGAGAACTTCACCAACGGCGCGAAGGGCACCGTCGGCACCACCGCCTGGCAGCTCGCCGGCTCCTTCACGCTCGGCGGCACGCCGTCGTACAAGGGCGTGAAGGTCGACCACCCGTTCGACCCGGCAAACGGCGGCTTCGGCGCGCTCGAGCTCGCGGTGCGCTACCACGACCTGCGCGTCGGCGATCTCGCCTTCGAGCGTGGCTTCGCGAACCGCAACAGCGCGGCCCAGCGCGCCAGCGCCTTCACCCTCGGCGCCAACTGGCACCTCGCGAACGGCTATCGCGCGCTCGTGAACTACGAGAGCACGACCTTCCGCGGCGGCTCCCGCGACGGCAGCAGGCCGGCGGAGACCCTCCTCGTCACGCGCCTGCAGGCGAGCTTCTGAGCCGCCGCTCCGCGCGGCGAGTCGCCGTCAGATCGAATAGCGGAGCGTGGCGGGCGGCTGCTTGCTCAAGAGCTCGCTGTTCTGCGCCACGTCGGCGAGCGTCGTCTGCTCCAGGACCTCGACGCTCGCCGCGTACGCGTCACGCAGCACCGTCCGCACGGCGCAGGTCGCCTCGTCCTTGCAGCCGTCGCAGCGCCGGTAGGCGGTTCGGCTCAGGCACGGCACCGGCGCGATCGGACCGTCGAGCGCCCGCAGGACCGACGCGAGCGTGATCTGCGCCGGAACCTTCGCGAGCAGGTAGCCTCCTCCGCGACCCTTGCGGCTGCGGACGAAGCCGTGCTGCTTGAGCTCGGCGAGGATCGCCTCGAGAAACTTCTTCGGGATGTCTTCCTGCTCGGCGATGTCGGCGATCAGAATCGGCTCTCCGGGGGCCGACGCGGCCAAGCGGGCGAGCGCCTTGATGGCGTACTTCGCCTTCATCGTGATCATGGACGCCCGAAGTCTAGCCACGAGGGGGCCCGCGGCCCAAATCGGGCCCGGGGTGCCCGCGGATCGGGCCGAAATTGCAGGTGTTCGTGAGGGGGCCCCGGCTGGCGGCGCCCGGCACGGCGGGCCAGACGCCCCTGCTCCGCCTCCGGGAAGCGCTCGACCTCCCCGAACTCCCGGGGCTCGGCGAGCAGGTCCGCGAGCACCCGCGAACGCAGGGCGCGGTAGGCGTCGGCGCAGGCGTCGGCGAGCGCGCTGCGCGCGGGACAGGCGGCCGTGCCGGGACACTCTCGGCAGCGCTCGGGGTGGGGCCCGCCGTGCAGGCACGCGAAGGGAAAGAGCGGACCGCCGAGGCTCTCCACGACCTCCGCGATGCTGAGCGTTTCCGGATCGACGGCGAGCTGATAGCCGCCGACTCGCCCGCGCCGGCCGCGCACGATGCCGCGCTGGCGCAGGTCGGAGAGGATCGTTCCAGAACACGGTGATGGGGTCGTCGGAACCCGCGAGATACGCCGCGACTTGCCGCAGCGTCGCGGTGACGGCGCTGCCGCCGGCGCGGAAGATCGCCTTCGGAACGGTGGCCTCGATGTCCGCGCATTCCTGCGCCTTCGCCGTCCCGACCGCAGCCACTACCGCGAAGCCGCACAGCGCGCCAAACGCTTACCTTCGACGCTGTTCAAGCATGGACAATCTCCGTGGTCATTCTGAGGGAAGCAAAGCGCCCACCATTGGCGCTCCTCCCGGGAGTCGAACCCGGCGCGCGTGAGTTTTGCGGACTCGCGCCATCATCCGGATGGAAGGAGCAAGTCAAGCGGCCGTCGCTCGACAGTGGGGCTCCGCGGAACCTTCCGCCCCAGCTTCCAATCCGGAATCCAACCCCGAGAGCAGTTGGCGAAAACGGGCGGCGCCCATCTTCCGCACCAGTACGCAACGACGCCCGCGCGCCTTCGCGAGGCGACGCGCTCCCCACATACCGGCATGGCTGTTCACGTCGGTGATCACGACCACCAGATCGGAGCGCTCGACGAGCGAGGCGAGCGCATCCGATCCGCGACCGGCGAGGTGACCCGTGTGGCACTCCACCGTGTGCCCCTCGGCCTCCGCCATCTCGCTGTAGTGGTGCGCGTTCCGATCGATGCCGCCGACCAAACCGATGTGCATGTGAGCCTGCCGTTTCCTTCGCCTGCGTGACGCCGCGGCCGCCTGATTCAGTCCACCAAGTAGATAGACTGATGCTTTACCCTTGTCAACCAGCATAATAGCGATTCGTCTACTTTTCTGGAACTTGTTACTCCACGCGCGGCAAAGTACCGGCGTGATCCGCAGCGGCGCTGATACTGCCACGAATACTTGTCCACTTTTGGAGACAGTGGGATCGCCGAACCACCGTGAACTCGCGACGGGTAACCGTGCTCATTATTCCGCCTTCACTGCAGTCGCCCACCCCTCAGGCTCGAGAAAATCAAATATTACGAACATTTAATGCACCAGCGAATCAATCCACCCCTCACCCTATCGACATGTTTTTATTTAATCTATAGACTGACTAGTCTTTACTCCTACTTCCGTCACCGCACTCGCTCCGCAGGAGGCACGTCTTGAAACGTTTCAGATTCATCGCCCTATTGGCCGCCGGCACCTTTCAGCTCTTCGGTTGTAACCAACAAAAGAGCGGCGAAACGACGGAGGCGTCCGGCTCTGCCAGCGCAGCGCAAGCCGCCGCAGCACCGCAGAGCGTCGAGCTCCTGAACGTCTCGTACGACCCGACCCGCGAGCTCTGGCGCGACATCAACGAGAAGTTCGCCGCCGCCTACGAGAAGGAGACGGGAACCAAGGTCACCATCAAGCAGTCGCACGGCGGCTCGAGCACACAGGCGCGCTCCGTCATCGACGGGCTCGAGGCCGACGTCGTCACGCTCGCGAGCTTCCTCGACACGGAAGCCATCAGCAAGAGGGGCCTCATTCAGCCTGGTTGGCTCGACGAGCTTCCGCACCGCTCGCTCCCTTACACGTCGACGATCGTGTTCGTGGTGCGCAAGGGCAACCCGAAGGGGATCAAAGACTGGGCGGATCTAGCGAAGCCGGGCGTCGAGATCATCACGCCGAATCCGAAGACCTCCGGGAACGGGTACCTCTCGTTCTTCAGCGCCTGGGGCTCGGTGGTGCTGCGCAACGGGTCGCGCGAGGACGCGCTCAAGTTCGTCACCCAGCTCTACAAGCAGGTGCCCGTGCTCGACTCGGGCGCGCGCGGCGCCACCACCACCTTCGTCCAGAAGAAGATCGGCGACGTGCACCTTGCCTGGGAAAACGAGGCGCAGCTCGAGGTCCGGGAGGCGAAGGGCGACCTCGACATCGTCTACCCGCCCATCAGCATCCGCGCCGAGCCCCACGTCGCCGTCGTCGACGCCAACGTCGACCGCAAGGGCACGCGCAAGGCGGCGGAGGCTTACCTCAAGTACGTGTACACGGACGAGGCGCAGGCGATCGTGGCCAAGCACTTCTATCGGCCCTCGAGCGAAGCCGCGCTGAAAGCCGCCGGCAGCACCTTCCCCGAGATCAAGCTGTTCCCGGTGACCGACATCGCCAAGGACTTCCCCGACGCCCACAAGCAGTTCATCGCCGAGGGCGGCGTCTTCGACTCCATCTACAAGCCGAAGAAGTAAGCCGAGCGACTCGTATCGACCATGACGAACGTGAACCGCCGGGTGCTCCCCGGATTCTCGCTGACCCTCGGGTACACGGTCTTTTACCTGAGCGTGCTCGTGATCGTGCCGATCGTGGCCTGCTTCGTGAAGGCCGCGTCGCTCTCGTTCGACGAGTTCTGGGGCGCCGTCTGGACGGAACGCGCGCGCGCCGCGTACCTGCTCACGTTCGGGGCGTCGTTCGTCGCCGCCGTCGTGAACCTGGTGCTCGGCGCGCTGATCGCCTGGGTGCTGGTGCGCTACGATTTTCCGGGCAAGCGCATCGTCGACTCGCTCGTGGATCTCCCGCTCGCGCTGCCGACGGCGGTCGGCGGGCTCGTGTACGCGGCGCTCTACGTGAAGAACGGCTGGCTCGGGCAGTTCCTGGTCCCGCTCGGCATCCAGGGCGCGTACACGCGCCTCGGCATCGTGCTCGTGCTCGTGTTCGTCGGGCTGCCCTTCATGGTGCGCACCGTCCAGCCCGTGCTCGAGGACTTCGATCCCGAGGCCGAGGAGGCTTCCGCCTCGCTCGGAGCGACGCGCCTGCAGACGTTTCTGCACGTGATCCTGCCCGCGCTCTTTCCGGCGATGATCACGGGCTTCGCGCTGGCGTTCGCGCGCTCGGTCGGCGAGTACGGGTCGGTCGTCTTCATCTCGGGCAACATGCCGTTCAAGACCGAGATCGCGCCGATTCTGATCGTCGCGCGCCTCGAAGAGTTCGCCTACGGCGAGGCCACCGCGATCGCCGTGGTGCTGCTCGTGATCTCGTTCTCCCTGTTGATCCTCATCAACCTGCTCGAAAACTGGAGCCGCCGACATGCAGCCTGACGCCGCGGCTACCCTCTCCGTCCCTCCCCGCCCCTCCGCCGGATTCGCACCGGTCCGCCGGGCTCAGGAGGATCCGCGCTGGGTTCGCCTCGGGCTCACCTGCATCGCGCTCGCCGCGGTCGGCCTGATCGTCGTCGTCCCGATCGCGAACGTGTTCGCCGGGGCCTTCGCCGAGGGCGTCGGCACGTACTGGAAGAATCTGGTGAGCGACGCGGACACGCTCCACTCGATCCTGCTCACGCTGACCGTCGTACCCATCGCGCTCGTCGCGAACACGATTTTCGGCATCGCCGCGGCCTGGGCGGTCTCGCGCTTCTCGTTTCCCGGGCGCACGCTGCTCGTCGCGTTCATCGACCTGCCGTTTTCGGTCTCGCCGGTCGTGGCGGGACTGATGTTCGTGCTGATCTTCGGGTTGCAGGGCTACTTCGGCCCGTTCCTGCGCCGCGACGGCTACTCGATCATGCCGTACGTGATGGCGGCGCTCGTCGTGTTCGTGCTCGGCGTGCTGTACCTGCTCTTTCGGCCGCGCGACAAGGCGGCTACGAAGGGCTTCTGGAAGCTGCACCCGCTGCTCGTGCTCGGCGCGGGCGGAGCGGCCGCCTTCGTGCTGCTCGTGCTGGGCCAGCAAGCGCTCGAAATCTGGCCCAAGAACCAGAGCCTCAAGATCATCTTCGCGACGCCCGGCCTGGTCCTCGCCACCTCGTTCGTGACATTTCCGTTCGTCGCCCGCGAGCTCATCCCGGTGATGGACGCGGTCGGCCCCGAGGAGGAGCTCGCCGCCCTGAGCCTCGGCGCGAACGGCTGGCAGATGTTCTGGCACGTGACGGTGCCGAACGTGAAATGGGGCCTCGCCTACGGGCTCATCCTCTGCAACGCACGAGCGATGGGGGAATTCGGCGCGGTCTACGTGGTCTCCGGGCACATCGCCGGCCAGACCGACACCATGCCGCTCCGCATCGAGAAGCTCTTTCAAGAGTACAACCTGCCGGGATCGTTCGCCGTCGCCTCACTCCTCACGATGGTCGCGATCCTGACGCTGTTCGTGAAGAGCAAGCTCGAACAGCACCTGCCGAGCGCAACCACGAACCGAGCGGAAACCGAATGAGCATCGTCATCAAGAACGTCAGCAAACGTTTCGGCAACTTCGCCGCGGTCGACGACGTGAGCCTCAACGTGCCGGATGGCTCGCTGCTCGCGTTGCTCGGCCCTTCGGGATCCGGCAAGACCACCCTGCTGCGCATCATCGCCGGGCTCGAGGTCGCCGACCAGGGCACGGTCATGCACCACGAAGAGGACATCACCGCTTACTCGCCGCGCGATCGCAAGGTCGGCTTCGTGTTCCAGCACTACGCCCTCTTCCGGCACATGACGATCTCGGACAATATCGGGTACGGCTTGCGCGTGCGCGGCGTACCCAAGGCCGAGCGCCAGGCGCGCGTCGACGAGCTCCTCAAGCTGATCCGGCTCGACAACTTCGGCTCGCGCTACCCCTCGCAACTCTCGGGCGGCCAGCGACAGCGCGTCGCGCTCGCGCGCGCTCTCGCCGCGAGGCCGGCGGTCTTGCTCCTGGACGAGCCCTTCGGCGCGCTCGACGCGAAGGTGCGCACCGAGCTGCGCCAGTGGCTGCGCCGCCTGCACGAAGAAATCCACGTGACGAGCGTCTTCGTGACCCACGACCAGGAGGAAGCCTTCGAGGTCGCCGACTACGTCGTGGTCATGAACCGGGGCAAGGTCGAACAGATGGGCACCCCCGCCGAGGTGTTCGAGCACCCCGCGAACGCCTTCGTCATGGACTTTCTCGGCAACGTGAACGTGTTCCGCGGCAAGGTGGAGCGTGGCAAGGCGGTGATCACCGGACTCGAGATCGCGGCGCCCGGCTACCCGCATCAGGAGGAGGCGCGCGAGGCGGAGGTCTACGTGCGGCCCCACGACCTCGTGATCGAGCACCGCAAGAACGGCACGGCGGCGATCGAGGCCAAGGTCGTCCACGTGAACCCGACGGGCTCACGGGCCAAGGTCGAGCTCCGCGCCATCGACTCCGAACAGGTGATCATCGCCGAGCTCACGGAAGAACGCTTTGCCGAGCTCCGCCTCACGCCGGGCGACCGGGTGTTCGTCTCCGCGCGGAAGGCACGCGTGTTCGTGCCGCAGTACTCGATCTGAGGGTCGGTCCGCTCGGGGATCCCCCGCGCTGCTTCGCGACTCAGTCGCGCACGAGCTCGAGGCCCGCGCGGACCCAACCGCGCGTGCCGCCGTTCATGTTGTAGACGCGCGAGAGCCCGTTCTCGATCGCCAGGCGAGCCGCCGTGGCGCTGCGCACGCCGGCGGCGCAAACGAAAATCACTCCGTCGCGCGGCAGCGCCGACTTCGGGTGCTCGCGAAGGTCGCGCAGCGGGACGAGCCGCGCCCCGGGCACGTGACCGGTCGACCATTCGCTCGGTTCGCGAACGTCGACCACGTCGAAGCCACCGCCGAGGATGAGCTCATTCGCTTGTTCGGGACTGATCGTTTCAGGCACTTAGGGCCTCCCTTCCGTCGATCCCCCGCCCTGCCGCCGGGCACGAGCTTGCGGCTACGAGCTCTTCTTGCCGGAGCGGCTGCGGACCGCCTCGTAGTAGGTCTCGAGCGCCGTCGGGTCGAAAAGCACGAAGCGAACCAGGGCAGGCGCGGCGTGGGCGCGCAGCTCGGCGATCACCGTGCTCGCCGCGACGTCCGCCGCTTCCGCCAGCGGATAACGGTGAACGCCCGTCGCAATCGCCGGAAAAGAGATGGAGTTGAAACCGCGCGCGCGCGCGATGCTCAACGCCTCGATGTGGCACGCGACGAGATCGACGCGCGCGCCGTGCGGGTCGTCGGCGTGAAAAGGCGGGCAGCTGTGGATCACGTGCGTCGGCCCGAGGTCGAAGCCCGCGGTGAGGATCGCCTTGCCCGGCAACAGGCGGCCGCCGGGCAGGCGGCGCGAGGCCCGGTGAAACGCTTCGAGTAGCTGAGGACCGACCGCGCGCCGGATCGCGAGATCGACCAAGCCGGGACCGGCGGGGTTCACGATGGCGTCGGTCGTCTCGTTCGTGATGTCGCCGATCACGAGCTCGATGATCGGGGTCACCCGCGCGGACGGCTCCCAACGGCCTGGAGGCTTGGTCTGGACCGGAACGGACAGAACGCGCTCGCCGGCGATCCGATCGGCACCTGGAGGAGATTCCGGCCCGCGCTTCAATTTTGCTGTCTCACTCGCTAAGGGTTGCGACAAGGGAGCCGACATCGGGGTTGCCTTTCGATTGCTTTCTTGCGGCGATGGCGTTTCAGGACTGCCTATTCAGTCTATAGGTTTAGTAGTCTGTCTTGTTTCGTATGTCAACCCGTCCACTACCGTAGCCCTCCCATGCGTCCAGTATCGAGTACCCGGTTCCCTCGCCGAAGCCTCCTCCAGGCGGCCTTTGCGGCCGCGGCAGCGCAGTGACGGCCGGAGCGCACGGCGATGCCCTCGCGATCGAGCGCGCCGCCCGCGTCCCCGCTGCGCTGGCCGTCGAGGACGAACATTCACGAGCCAGCGTGGGGTGACTCCAACCCACTGCGGCGGGGTCTTCGTCGTATTCGCAAGCTGTCGTGCCCTGCGGCACTGAGCCTGATCCTCGC
>DASXWF010000341.1:0-3530 GCA_036503835.1 Polyangiaceae bacterium
TTCGTCCCGTGCCGCTGTTCAACACCAGCGCCGGCCCGTCGCCGGTGCTCGACGTCGCGACGCTCCAGCGCCAGCTCTTCGACGAAGCGGAGGGCATGAACGCGCTCGGATTGCCGCGCGCCGCGCCGCCGGCATTTCTCCTCGACGCGCAGCGGCTCGAAGGGCACCGGCCCTCTCGGCCCGGCACGTTCGACAATCGCTGGGTCGTCTTCCCCCAGGACTTCCCGTCGGGGGCCAAGCTCCGCGCGGCGGGCATCGCGCGCGTGGTGGTCTGGCAGGAGAGCGACGGCGAGCCGAAGGACGATCTAGCGCACGTGCTCCTGCGCTGGCAGGAGGCGAACATCGAGATTTCGATCAAGTCCCGCGCGCCGGAGAGCCGTCCGGCGCGGACGGAGATCTCCCGGCCGTCTTGGTTCCGCTCCGCGCTCCAGCGCGTCTTCGTCGCGGCCGGGCTGCGCCCGAACAGCGCGGGCGGCTTCGGTGCACCGATCCCGATGCCCTCGAGCTCGACGTACGGGTAGCGCCGAGCTCGAGCGCGCGCGCGGCCGACGCTCGACCTCCGAGCCTCAGCTCGAAGCGCGCTTCGACGCGCTCGAGCTGCGGGTTTTGCCGCGCGCTCCCTTGGCCCGTCCTCCGGCGGATGTGGCCGATTCTTTGCGGGTCTTGCCGGATTCCGCCGCGGGATCGTCGTCTTCGTCTTCGCCGTCGCCGGATTTGGCGAAGAGCGCCTCGGCCGCGGCGGCCGCGCGCTTGGCGAGCTCGGTGTCGCCGCGCATCTCCATCAGGAAGCGGCTCGGGATGGAGGGCCGCGGCTTGCCCCACTTCATGCGCGCCTTGGCGAAGCTCAGCGTCAGGGTCGTCTGCGCGCGCGTGACGCCGACGTAGCAGAGCCTGCGCTCTTCCTCGATCGTTCCGCCGGGTCCGATCGAGCGCGCGTGCGGCAGGATGCCTTCTTCGAGGCCGACCATGTACACGTGCGGAAACTCGAGGCCCTTGGCGCTGTGCAGGGTCATCAGCGTGAGGGCGTGCGGCTGCTTTTCGTCGTCGTCCTTGTCGTCCTGGTTGGCGAGCGCGGTCTGCTCGAGGAAGCCGAGCAACGAGGCGTCTTCGTTGCGTGACTCGTAGAGGGCGATCGAGTTGATCATGGCTTCGACGCTCGTCCAGCGCGCCTCGGCTTCGTTCGTCTCGCGGTAGGCACGGCGGAGCTCGGAGCGGTAATCGACCGCGTTGATGAGCTCGGTCGCGAGCGCGTGCAGCGGCATCTGGCCGAGCTTGGCGCGGTAGCTCTCGACGAACTTGCGGAAGGCCTCGACGCGCTCGCCGACGCCGTGCGCGAGATCGCCGTTCAGCGGCGCCTCCGGGAGCACGCTCCAGAGCGGCAGGCCGCGCTCCACCGCGACCTTCACCAGCACCTCCACGCTGCCCGCGCCGATGCCGCGCGGCGGCGTGTTGATGACCCTGAGGAGCGATACCTCGTCCTGGGGGTTAGCGAGCACCTTCAGGTAGGAGAGGACATCGCGGATTTCCTTGCGGTCGTAGAACGACATGCCGCCGACGAGGCTGTACTTGATGCCGGCGCGCCGGAGCTCGAGCTCGAAGGCGCGCGGCTGTTCGTTGGTGCGGAACAGGATGGCGATGTCGCTCGGGACGATGCGCGTCACGCCGTCGCCGCGCAGCCGCTGCTCGATCTCGCGCACGATCCCCTCGGACTCGGCGACCTCGTCTTCGAAGCGCAGGAAGCGAGGCGGCGTGTCGCCTTCGCGGGTGGAGCGCAGCGTCTTGTCGTGCCGCGAGCCGTTGTGCACGATGAGCGTGTTGGCAAGCTCGAGGATCGGCGCGATCGAACGGTAATTCTCCTCCAGCCGGATCACCTTGGCCTCCGGCCAGTCGCGCGAAAAGCCGAGGATGTGGGCGATCTCCGCGCCGCGCCAGCCGTAGATCGACTGGTCGTCGTCGCCGACCACGCACAGGTTCCGGTGGCGCTCCGCGAGCGAGCGCAGGATGCGATACTGAAGGTCGTTGGTGTCCTGGTACTCGTCCACCAGGACGTGGTCGAAGCGCGACGCTTCGGCGAAGCGCGCCTCGGGATGAGCCCGGAAGAGCTCCTCGGTGACCAGCAAGAGGTCGTCGAAATCCATGGCGCCCGACGCCTTCAGATTCTGCTGGTAACGGGCGTAGGCCAGCGCGGCCAGCTGTTCGCGGTCCTTCTCGGCCGCGTTTTCGGCCTGCGCGGGCGAAAGTCCGCGATTTTTCCAGGTTCCGATCAGCGAGAGGAGGTCGCCCGGGCGGAGTTTCTCCTTGCCGACGCGCACGTCGCGGAGCGCGTTGCGCGCGAGCGTTTCCTGGTCGCCGCGGTCGTAGATCGCGAATTCCTCGGGATACCCGAGCCTGCGCGCGTGGCGGCGCAGGATGCGCACGCAGAGCGAGTGGAACGTCGAGATCTCCGGCGGGCGGCGCTTCTTTCGGTTCTTCCCGAGCAGGGCGAGGGCGCGCGCGCGCATTTCGCGGGCCGCCTTGTTCGTGAACGTCACCGCCAGAATTCGGTTCGGCTCGATGCCCGTTCGGATCAGGTTGGCGATGCGGAAGGTGATGACGCGCGTCTTGCCGGTGCCGGCGCCCGCCAGCACCAGCACCGGGCCGGACAGGGTCGTCACTGCCTCGTGCTGTGCGCGGTTCAGTGGAGGGGAGCCGGAAGACATGCAGGGGAGCGCATCGCTAGCGCGCTCCCCCGGCGGCGACTAGATCCTTAATCCGCACCTCAGTTGTGGCAGACGAGCGCGCCGGCCCGCGCGGTCTGGCGGCGCTGTACTTCCCCGGGGCCGCGCGCGTGCTGGTCGCGATAGCCGGCGCCGGCGTAGGCCGCGGCGATCGGGGCGGCGTCCGGCTCCGTGCGGGCAGCGGCGTCGCGGTAGCTCGTGCCGGAGCTCTTCGTGGGAGCACACCTGTCGACGATGACGGAGTCGCGGTAGCCGCCTCGAGCCGAGGAGTCGGCCAGCGCCGCCCCGGTAGCGGTGATGGCAAAGGCAAACGCGAGTGTGCCGAGCATTGACTTCTGAGCGAACATGGGGACCGTCCTTTTCTCTCCGAGCTTCGTGGCCGAAGCCACGTCGAAGCTGAGTGCAACGCGCGTGCCGTCTACGGGCGCGAACGTAGGCGGTTACAAGAGCGGCGCTGGCGGACGCCGGTCACCTTTGTGTCCGAATCCGGACGAATGTCGCGGCGTTCGAGAGGGGCGCGCGGCATCTGGTAGGGTTCGCCGTCGCTCGAAATGTCGTCCAGTCCCCGCCTCCACGTCGAAACCAAAGGCACCGGCCCGATCGTCGTTCTCGCGCACGGCTTCGGCGGGAGCGCGCGAAATTTTCGTGTTCAGGCGCGATCGCTCGCCGGCACCTGCACCATCGTCTGCTACGACGCGCGCGGTCACGCGCGGAGCGAGGCGCCTCCCGAGCCCGAGGCCTACGAGTTCGAGCGTCTGGTCGACGACTTCGAGCGCGTGGTCGAGCAGACCGGCGCTCAGCGCGTGGTAGCCG
>DASXWF010000342.1:0-2007 GCA_036503835.1 Polyangiaceae bacterium
CCGCCAGTCGCGCTGGCGGAGCGTCGAAAGGACGCCGGCCGGGCCGCGATCCTCGCGCGCGGGAAAGTCCGCATCGGGCAGGCCGAGCAGCCAGCTTTCGAGGCTCATGACCGGCAGCGGCCCGGGCCAGTTGAGGTCGCGTGAGATGTCCGCCTCGGGGTCAGAAAGCACACGCGTCTCGCCGCGGCCCTCGATCACGAACCCGGACGCGTCGCCCGCGACGCGAATGCTGCCGGCGCCGATCAGGGCTCCGCGGATGGTCAGGCGCAGGCTCTCGCCGCGCTGCTCCCAGCTGATGCGCACGCGGTCGCGGCGCTCGCCCGTGTCGACGATGAGCTGTCCGCTCAGGTTCCAGTCGGCGATTGCGGTGAGGCGCTCGTTGCGCTCGTCGGCGCCGAGGCCGTCATCGACCGACGGGGTATGGACGCAGCCCGTGAGGAGCGAAGCCGCGCCGAGGAGCGGCGCGAGCGCCTTCATGGACGCAACCGGGATTCGACTTCCTTGAGGTAAGCGTCGTCGGGCGCCCTGGCCAGGCCCTCGTCCAGCATCCTGAGCGCGAGGTCCGTCTCGCCCATCGCCCAGTGCACGTCGATCAGATGGGCTTCGACCTCGGTCACCTCGAGCGCCCGGTAGGCGCGCTCGAGATAATCGAGCGCCAGCTCGTATTCGCCGAGCCGGAACAGCACCCAACCCATGCTGTCGAGAATGGCGCCGCTCTCCGGATCCATCGCGAGAGCGCGCTGGATGTAGCCGCGCGCCTCCTCGTGCTCGCCCATCCTGTCGGTGAGCAGATAGCCGAGCGCGTTGAGGAATACCGGATTGTCGGGCGATTCCTCGACGAGATCCTCGAGCACGCGCACGGACTGCTTGAGGCGGTCCTGCTCCTGGAGAAGTATCGCCTGCGAGTAGCGCAGGCTCTGCTCGCCGGGATAACGCGTGAGGCCGTCGTCGATCCAGGTTTCTGCCGCAACGAGGTCGCCGCGGTCGATGGCGTCCTGCATCAACGTCGAATAAAAGCCGATATGCGCGTTCTTGAGATTCTGGTCCGCGACGTCGGTGTTGTCGCCGATCGCAGTGTCGATCAGGGCGATGGCCTCCTCGGCGCGGTCCATCCGCAACAGGAGCTCAGCCTGGGCCAGCAGCATTTCCGGCGCGAAGCGCGGATTGGCGGCGCCGAAGTCACTGAGATGCCGGAGCGCACTCTCCGGGTCTTTCAACTGCTCGACGTAAATTGCGCCGGTGCGGATCTGCGCCTCGACGGCGCGCGGGCCGTCAGTCACGCGCGAATACGAACGCTGGGCCTCGAGATAGTCCGACTCGAGCTCGGCGATGCGACCAAGGTAATACATGGTCTCGTCGCGATAGGCTGGATCGCCGCGCAGCATCCCGAAGCGTTCGCGCGCCACTTCGAGGTCGTCTTCGGCGAGCGAGAGAAAAGCGAGTGCGCGGATCGCCTCGGGCATGCCGGGGTTCTCCTCGAGTATCTGGTCGAGCTGTCGCTCGGCTTCGACCGTATCGCCCGAAGAGAGCAGGAGCTCGGCGAGCTGGAGCTGCAGGGCCGTGTTGTCGTACTCGTCGGCGAGCTCGCTCGCGATCGCCAGCGCCTCGTCCGAGCGGCCGGAAAGCAGCAGCGTGCGCGCGTGCAGGAGCTGCGCTTCCGCCCATTCGGGAGCGAGCTCGACCGTGGCCTCGGACTCGGCGAGAGCGAGATCGAACGCCCCGGCGCGGAGCGCGAGCTGCGCGAGCCCGAAATGACCTTCGGGCGAGTCCGGGAACCGCCGGTTGAGCTCGAGCATGACCTGCGCGGCCGTGTTCGTGGACGGCTCGGTCGCCAGCCCTTCGAGAATCGTCACGAAGCCCGCGCCGACGTTCTCGGGTGGGAATGTCTCGAGCACGTCGGAGAATTCGTCGACGGCTGCGTCGACGCGGCCCGAACGTGTCTCGAAGATACCGGCGAACAAGGCGGCACGCGGGTCGTCCGGATCGAGATCCCGCCAGCGCGCGACG
>DASXWF010000343.1:0-1969 GCA_036503835.1 Polyangiaceae bacterium
GGCGGGCAGGACGAGCGGATTCCGTACGATCCGCGCGCGCCGTATCACGCGCAGGTGTTGCGCTCGTTCGCGAGCTCGCTCGACCACCTGCGGACGGATTACGTGGATTCGTACGTGCTCCACGGGCCGCTCCGCCGCGACCAGCTGGCCCCCGCCGATCACGAGGTCTGGCGCGCGATGGCGGAGCTCCACGCGAAGGGGCGGGTGAGGGCGCTCGGTGTGAGCAACGTGAATCTCGTGCAGCTGGAAGAGCTCGTGCGGACTCAGCCGGTGAAGCCGGTCTTCGTCCAGAACCGCTGCTACGCGGCCACCGGCTGGGATCGCGAGCTCCGCGCGCTTTGTCGCGAGCACGGCATCCGCTACCAGGGCTTTTCGCTGCTGACGGCCAACCGTCACGTGCTTCGCGATGCGCGTGTCGGCAGCATCGCCGCCCGTCTCGGCGCCACACCGGCGCAGGTGGTGTTTCGCTTCGCGCTCGAGGTCGGCATGCTGCCGCTCACGGGCACGTCGAGTGCCCGCCACGGGCACGAGGATCTCGCGGTGTACGACCTCCCACCGCTCGCGCCGGACGAACGTCGCTACCTCGAGACGATCGGCGGCGGGTAGGGCGCTCGACGCCGCCGATCGCTGCCGCTGATCGGATCAGCTGGCGGGGGGAGGCTGAGACGGCGGATGGGACCAGCTCGCGGCCTTGGTCTCGTCCTGCCCGTTCTTGCGCTTTCGGCGGCGCTTGCCGCCCGTGGCTCCCGCCTCCGCCGCTTCCGCTTCGCCTTCACCCTCCCAGGCCTCGCCTTCTTCGGCGGCTTCGGCTGATGCTTCGGCAGGCGCCGGCATCGGAGCGGCCTCGGGGCTCGGCATCGCGTCCATCGGAGCGGGCGCGTTCATGGCGGGCTCCGCCGCGACGGGTACGGGTGCGGCGGCGGCCGCGTTCATGGCGGCGCTGGCGGCGGCGGCTTCCCGCTCGCGGTCGAACTCCGTGGGCTCGTCCCCGACCGAGAGCTCGCAGGACCCGAACGCGATCTGCAGGCGGCCGTTGCTGCTGGCGAGCTTCACGTCGAGCGAGCGCGCCCGGATCACCGTGTTGTCGCGCACCACGCCCGACAGCTCGATGCTGTCGGCGTCGAACTCGCCCGAGAGCTCGCCCTGCGAGCGCACCGCGCCCACCTTGGCGCGGCCGTGCACGGCGCCCGTGCTGCTCACCGTGAGCACCGGCGTTTCGAGCTCACCTTCGATCTTGCCGCGCACGTCGATGGGACACGACGACGTCAGCATCCCCTTGAAGGCCGTGCCTTCCTCGACGACGGTCACTTTGCCCGGCGCATCCGGACGAACTGTATTGGCCATGATTCTCGCTCCTCCAATCCCGTCACTCGGCCGCCTGGGGCGCCGTAACCTTGTGAATCTTCACGCGCAGCCGGGAACCCGGCTCGAAGGCGAACACCGTCGCGTCGGTCGCTTGCTCGATGCCGGACACGATGCCGCCGCGCGAGCTCACGACCACGCTGCGCGCGCCCGCGATGCCCGGGCTCGAGCGCTCGAAGAAGCGGCCGTGGATCACGATCTTGCCGGCGCCGACGATCGAGCAATCCTTGAGCACGCCCTCTTCGCCGATCGTGAGCTCGGCGCCCTCGCTCAGGCGGATCGAGCAGTTCTGAAAACGGCTGTCGATGCGGATCACCGAGTTTTTGCCGAATTCGAGCGTGGCATCGCGCAGCACGTCGCCCTTGCCGAAGTAGCGCGTGGTCGCGAGGCTCGCCGCGCTCGGCTCCTCGCCCCGTAGAAACGCGAGCGCCTGTGCGCCTTCGCGGTGCTGGCTCCCGTCGCCGGCCTCGCTCACGTCGATGCGCTCCGCGCGGACACGAGCGAGGCGCACGCCGGAGAGCTCGGCGCCGGCGAGCTTCACGTCGTTCAGCAGCGCGCCTTCGAGATCGGCATCCTTGAAGAGGGCGTGGCGCGCGTCGGCCTGGGA
>DASXWF010000344.1:0-5903 GCA_036503835.1 Polyangiaceae bacterium
GTTGCCGCCGGCGTCGAGCTCGGCCTGGAACACGAGTTGATCGGGGGTTTCGTCGCCGTCCGAGTCGACCAGCTGCGAGAGCACTGGCTTGCCCTGCGCGTCGGCGACGAGCGTCTTCTTGGGGTCGAGGTTGGGTGCGAGCTTCGTGAGCTCCGCGAGCACGAGCGCGAGCGTTTCCTTGCGCGCGGCGTTCAGCGGGTTCGCGACGCTGACCACGACGAGCTCCGGCGTCGGCGTGACGAGGGGAGCGCTCGGCGCGGCGGGTGTCGCGCCGGTCGCGGCGGCGGGTGCGGCGGCGGCAGGCGCGGGGCCGGGCTCCGCGGCGGCGGGAACCGGGCTTTCCGCTGGTGGAGGCGCACCGCAGCCGAGCGCGAAGGACAGAGTGAGACCCGAGACGAAGCGAGTGCTGAGCTGCGAGGGCATGACGGACCGGAGTATGGCAAAGCCGCTCGCCGGGCGGCAATACGCAATTCTGGCGGTTTTGTCGCAGAATCGGCCGTTGCTCCCGTCCGACTCCCACGTTAGATCACCGACAGCATGGCCAGCATGAACACCCTCGATCCGAAGCAGCTCATTTTCAAAGGGACCGCTTCGGCCCGTGGCCGCAGCGTCTCGGTGACGCCGAAGAACAGCCCGCTCGACCACCTCTGCTACGGCCGGATCCGCCTCGATTCCGAGGTGCCGCGCGCCGCTTTCGCGACCGAGGGGCGGGAGACGGCGCTGCTCTGCATGAAAGGTGCCTGCACGCTCAAGGTGAACGCCGAGGTCATCGAGCTCGACACCTACGACGCGATCTACATCCCGCGCGGCTCGAGCGTCGAAGTCACGACCAAGAGCGAAGTCGACCTCGTCGAGTGCTCGGCGGAAGTGACCGGCGACTATCCCCTCCAGATCATCCGCTACTCGTCCGTCAAGCAAGACCCGGCTTTGAAGTTCACGGCCGGTGGCGCCGCCACCACGCGCGACCTCAACATCATCATCGGAAAAAACGTGGCCGCGGGCCGCCTGCTCGCGGGGTTCACGCGCTCGCAGCCCGGCAACTGGACGAGCTGGCCGCCCCACGAGCACACCCAGCTGCTCGAGGAGCTCTACGTCTACTTCGACATGCCGCCGCCCGCCTTCGGCATCCAGCTCGTCTACACCAAGCCCGATCAGCCGGAGTTCGTGAACCTCGTGCACGACGGCGACGCCGTGCTGATGCCCGCCGGGTACCACCCGAACGTCGCGGCGCCGGGCCACAGCATCAACTTCATCTGGATGATGGCCGCGCACCGCGAGGGCGTGGATCGCCAGTTCGGCGTCGTGAACGTGCAACCCGGTTTCGATCAGTCGGGCTCGGGTCTCGAGGCGAGCCAAGCGCAGAGCAGCGCCGCCCGATGAGCACCTTTCGACTCGACGGGCTTTCGGCGCTCGTGACCGGCGCCTCGAGGGGCATCGGCGCCGCCATCGCGGTGGCGCTGGCGGAGGCGGGCGCCGACGTGGCCTGCCACGGCAACAGCAGCGCACCGGACGAAACGGCCGAGCGCGTCCGCGCGCTCGGGCGCAAATCGCTGGCCTTGCGCGGCGATCTCGGCGCGCGCGGCACGCCGGACGCGCTCATGAGCGCCGCCGGCGAGGGGCTCGGCCGCATCGACATCCTCATCAACAACGCCGGCATGATCCGGCGCGCCCCGGCCGTCGAGTTCACGGAAGCGGATTGGGACGCCGTGATCGAGGTCAACCTGCGCAGCGTCTTCCGGCTCTGCCAGCTCGCCGGACGCGGCATGCTCGAGCGCGGCCGCGGCAAGATCGTGAACATCGCCTCGCTGCTCTCGTTCCAGGGCGGCATCACGGTGCCGGCTTACGCGGCGTCGAAGGGGGCCGTCGCGCAGCTCACCAAAGCGCTCGCGAACGAGTGGGCGGGTCGTGGCGTGAACGTGAACGCGATCGCGCCCGGCTACATCCGCACCGACAACACCGCCGCGCTGATGAAGGACCCGACGCGCAGCCGCCAGATCCTCGAGCGCATCCCGGCGGGCCGCTGGGGCGAGGTCGAGGATCTCACGGGCGCGGCCGTGTTCCTGTGCTCGCGCGCGAGCGACTACGTGAACGGTCACGTGCTCGCGGTGGACGGCGGCTGGCTAGGACGTTGAGCTCACCTGCTCGAACTTCGGTGCGAGCAGGTGATTCAGCCCGAAGGCCACCAGGTACGCCGAGCCGCAGATCCCGAACAGAATCGCGTACCCGGCCGTGACGTTGCCGGAAGCCTGGAAGCGGTCGAGGAGCTTGCCGCTGTAGATCGGGAACATCATCCCGCCGATTGACCCCGCCATGCCGCCGATGCCGACCACGGAGGCGACGGCGTGCTTCGGGTACATGTCGGAGACGCTCGTGAAGAGGTTCGCCGACCACGCCTGATGCGCCGCTCCGGCGAGCCCGATCAGGAACACCGCCGGCCAGGTGCCGACCTGGGTCACGATCAGGATCGGCAACACCAGGCAAGCGAACAGAAGCATGCCGGTCTTGCGCGCGCGGCTGCTGCTCATGCCGCGGCGCGCGAGCGCTCCGGTGAGCCAGCCGCCCGCGATGCTGAGCACCGTCACGATCGCGTAGATCGAAACGAGGTGCACCCAGCTTTGTTTGATGTCGAGCCCGCGCGTCTTCTTGAAGTAGTCGGGCAACCAGATCAGGAAGAACCACCACACCGGGTCGGTCAGAAACTTCCCCACGATGAACGACCACGCCTGGCGTTGCTTCAGCAAGCTGAACCAGCTCGGGCGCGCCGCGGCGTTGGCCGCGCCCTCGTCGGCGTCGCTGCGGATGTGGGCGAGCTCGCCGGCCGAGAGCCGCGCCACGCGCTCGGGAATCTCGTAGAACGGGATCCAGAACACGAGCCACACGAAGCCCGCGACGCCGGCGCCTACGAAGGCGGCTTGCCAACCCCACGTGAGCGCGACCCAGGGCACGATCGCGGGCGCCACGATCGCGCCGACGTTGGTGCCGGAGTTGAACAACGCCGTCGCGAAGGCGCGCTCGCGCTTCGGAAACCAGAGCGCCACGGCCTTGATCGCCGACGGAAAGTTGCCGCCTTCGCCGAGGCCGAGCGCCATGCGCGCCACCGTGAAGCCGCCGACGGTCGCGGCGAGGGCGTGTCCCATCGCCGCGAGGCTCCAGGCGGCGATCGAGACCGCGTAGCCGATCTTCGTCCCGTAGCGATCGATGAACACGCCGAAGAGCAGGAGCCCGATCGCGTAGGCGCCCTGGAACGCGGCGTTGACGCTGCCGAACTCCGCGTTCGTCCAGCCGAGCTCCTTATCGAGGATCGGCTTCAACAGCGACAGGATCTGACGATCGATGTAGTTGACGGTCGTCGCGAAGAACAGCAGGGCGCAGACCACCCAGCGGTAGCGTCCGACAGAATTCGAGCCCGCCGTCATTGCGTTCCGCTCGACGGTTCCCCGCTCACCAATTCACGGTCATGCCGGAGGAGAAGCAGTGCAAGACCTGCTGCTCGCCGAGCCACCATTTCGCTTCGGCGCGAAAGTACTCCAAGTCGAAGTGCAGGCTGGGGGACAGGTGGTAGACGACGCCGCCGTTGATGCCCATCTGATGCTTGATGTTGCTGTACTGGATCAATGTCTTGTCCAGGTCAGTCAAGAAGACGCGAGTGATGCCCCAGCCTGCGAACAGATCGAACTTCAACAGATCGACCTTGTCCAGCACCACCTGGCTCTGCACGTAGTAGCCGTCGGATGCGCGCAGGTTGTTCGCCGGATCCAGGACGGCATAGCTTTGCTCGAACGCGAAGCTCATCCCGAGACCTTTCCCGTAGTGCCCCGCGACACCCAGGCGCACCGGGCCGAGCTCGAGTCGACCGCCGTATCCGAATCCAGCCACGGTCTCGTCGCAGGGTCCGGTTTCCGGTGTGGCGACGCAGTACCCGTTCTTGTAGATCTTCTGGTGCGCCCCGTTCCCGAACGCGACGACTTTACCGAGAGTGCCCAAGGCATACTCGAAGGTGAGCTCGCCCTCGAGTCGCGCCAGATGCGTGCGTGACCAGCCGCCCGCCGAAAGATTCGCCGGGTCGAACACGCCGACATTGAGCTGGAAGCCCGCAAGTACCGGGCTCCCATAGATCAAGCCGGCGCCGAAGCCGCTACCGAGGACTCCGAATCCCACCATGCCCTGAGTGGGACCCTTGTCGTCGATGTCATTCGGAAAGCCGACGCCGAACCGGTGGGCGTACATCACGTTGATGTCGGTGGCCCCACGCGAAAACAGAGTCCTGGTTCTGCCGGCGATGAAGCTGCCCCAAGTGCCCTCGATCTTCGCGTACCCCTGTCGGACGTCGGCTGGATTCGGATTGCCCTTGGCCCTGCCGTCGCTCTCGACGTAGGCCCAGAGTTGAACGTAGGCCGAGGCCTTGAGGTTCGGAAGGATCTGGTTGCGCACGCCGAGACCGAGCGTGTTCCCGATGAACCCGCTGCGGATGCGCGTCATGCTGACGGTGCCTTGGCCCGTGGGGCCGTCGTTCTTCGTGGGCACGGTCCACTGCCCGCCGTTGATGACCTCGGGCACGACGCTTCCGTCCGGCAGCGTGATCATCTTCTCGGCGACGGGAGCGCCGTCGCCGAGCACGTAGCTCGCAAAGGCAGCAGCCCGGCCGTCCGTGAAGACCTCCCAGTCCTTCTCCTTGAGCAGCACCTTTTCTGCGTGGGCTGTTCCGGCGACGGAGAGCAGCGCGACGAACGTCGCGCTCGAAATGACCAAGGAACGCAGCATTCGCTCCCAGCACCGCGATGAAGGCAAGGCGTGTCTCCTACGTTGATCCGTTGAGCAGTTCGCTCGCGTCGCAGCGAGCTCGCGGGGCCGACGAGACTACGGATCGTCGGCGAACGCAACCAAGGAAGAACGCTCGATTCGAGTGACGCTCGCGAACGAAACGACGACTCGAGCTACGCGTCGTAAACGAGAACGAAGGCTCGGCGCGAGCTACGGGCTCGTCACCGACGTCACCGCGATCAGCATCCACTGCGGGTAGTACGTCTTCTCGAGCTGGTTGGCCGGCGGTTGAGTGAAGCCAGAGGGCGGGGGATCCGCCATCCCGCTCACGTCGACCATGCGCGGAGCGCAAGTCGAGCTTTGATCGGGGTTCGGGCCGCAGTTCTGCTGTCCCTTGCCGTTCTGGTCATGGAGCTTGAACGTGAGCATGCCGCCGCCCTTGGCTTTGAAGCTCGCGTTGTACTTCACGAGGTAGCTGGCTTCCCGCTCACAGTCGTTCCCGCCCTGAACGCCGGAGCCGTTGAAGTAGTAGACGTCGCCCGAGGGGTCGCCCGTGGAGGGGGACACATGGAGCTCGTACGTGTTCCACCAACCGGTGGGGTTCGCGTACGACCCGCCGATGTACCACCAGTTGTTGTCGCCCATTTCACTCAGGGCCGCGGACGAAGCGCGCGTACCGCCCGTGTAGCAGCGAGTGCCGATCACCCCGCGCACTTCGATGTTGATGGTGTAGTCCTGCCCGGGTGTTCCCAGCACGGGGACGGTTTGCTCACGGTCGATGCCGTTCGAAGGGAGTGACGTGAGATTGCCGGTCATCGGGCAGTTGTGGCCCGATGAGCTCGTGACCGAGGGGTTTCCGGAGCAAGTTCCCTCCCAGTAGAAGCCTTGCAAGCCGGGCACGACCTCTTCGGGGGTTGGGCCGCCGCTGCTCGAGCCGGCTGCGCCCATGCCAGCCATGCCCCCGCCGCCCGTGCCAGCCGTGCCCGTGCCGGCCGTGCCACCCGCCGACGTTCCGCCTTCCGTGCCGGCACTGCCGCCCGTTGCCATGCCCGCGCTGCCGCCCGCCGTGACGGTTCCCGCGCTGCCGCCCGTGCCGGCAGTGCCTGTGCCGCTCATGCCGGCGGTACCTGTGCCGCCCGTGC
>DASXWF010000345.1:0-4223 GCA_036503835.1 Polyangiaceae bacterium
TTCGGGCTGGTCCAAAACTTCGGGCGCGCCCCCCGCACGCTGTTCGTCACCCTCACCCAACGGAACACGCTCACCCCGATTGCCTCGCGCCGGCTCGACCTCGCCCCGGGTGAGCAAGCACCCGTGGTGCTCGCCTTCGACGCGGCGCCTCAGGACGAAGGCACGGGGCTGGTGGTCGAGATCTCACCGGGTGACAGCCTGCCGGCGGACGACCGGGCCTACGCCCGAGTCCCCGCAGGGCGGCGCTTGCCCGTCGTGCTCGCCCCGAAGACGGCGAGCCCTTGGCTCGTGCGCGCGCTCGGCAGCGACCCCGATGTCGAGCTCCTCGGAACAGAAGTCGCCGGTCTGACGACCGCCGAGGTCCCCCAAGACGCTTTCGTGGTGGTCGCGGGCGCCTGTCCGGAGCACCTGCCGGGCGGCGACTTCCTGATCGTCGGGCCGCCTGCCGGTCGCTGCTACGGCGCCGTGGTCGGTGAGAACCTCGAGCGACCCTCGATCACCTCCTGGACCGAAGCCGATCCGCGCCTTCGCTTCACGAGCTTCGACGGAGTCTCGGTGGCCAAGGCCCGGAAGGTCGAGCCCGAGGGGCCCAACGCGTCGCTGGTCCGGGCGCGGGAGGGGACCCTGATCGCCGACATTTCGGGCGCGGGACGCACCGGCACGCTGATCGGGTTCGACGTGGGGGAGAGCACCTGGCCGCTGCGCGCCTCGTTCGTCCTCTTCGTCCGAAACCTGCTCGAGCAGGGCCGGAGCCACCGCGCCGGTGCCGCAACCGGCCCGGCACGAACCGGCGAGCCTCTCGTCGCACGGGTCCCGCTCGACGTGACCGAGCTCGAAATCGAGCGACCGGACCAGACGCGGGTCACGATCCCCGCCCACTCGGGCCTGGCCGCCGCTCCGGCGCCCGAGCGCGCCGGCTTCTACTACCTGAGCTGGAAGGGCCGCCGTCCGGGCAGCACCCTCGTCCCCGTCAACCTCACGAGCGCGCTCGAAAGCGACCTGCGGGAACGCGAGCTCGTCATGCCCAAGGACCGCCCGGCGCCGGTGCGCAAGGCGAGCGATCTCGCCGATACCGTGAGCGAGTGGTCGTGGCTGCTCGCCGCGCTGGCGCTGCTCCTGGCCGCAGGCGACGTGTTCTGGGTGACACGCGGCACGCGGCGGCCGGCCATGCCGATCGGAGCCCCGCCGGCTCCGCTGCGCAGCGCGAAGGAGCTCGGATGAGCGCGTTGCGCCGGCCGCTGCTGCTCGGGTTCGCGCTGCTGGCCGCCCTGCCCTTGCTGCTCGCCGGGGTTGCCGCGGGGGGCTGGTTCGAGATCCCCTTCGTCAGGCTCGAGCGGCCGTGGCTCGCCATCCCGGTCGCGCTCGTCACGTTCGCGGCGCTCCTTCGCCTCGGCCGGCTCTCGGCGCGGCAGAGCCCGCTCCGCCGCGCCGGCACCGAGCTCTTCACGGGCGCGACGCTGCTCGCCGCCGGCCTCGCCGTCGTGGGTGTCGAGCTCGGGCGCCCGCTCGACCGGCTGAGCGTGCTCGTCGCCGTCGATCGCAGCCGCAGCATCGACCTCGTGCCGAACGCCGACACGCGCATCGCCGCGGAGCTGCGCGTCGCCGAGCTCGGCATGCGCGATGAGGACCGCGTGGGGACGCTCGCCTTCGGGACGGGCGCGGCGATCGAGGACCCGCTGCGCCCGCGCACGCGCCTCCCGGCGCCGCAGCGCGCGGAGGTCGGACGGGACGGAACGGATCTCGGCGCGGCGATCCGCCACGCCCTCGGCGAGCTGCCGCCGGACTCGGCCGCGCGCATCGTTCTCTTGACCGACGGGGTCGCGACGCGCGGAGACGCGCTCGGCGCAGGACTCGCGGCGGTCGCGGCCGGCGTCCCCGTCGACGCGGTGCCGCTCGACCAGGTCAAGGTCCCCGACGTGCGCGTCGCGTCCGTGCGCATGCCCCCGCGCGCGAGCGAAGGCGAGCCGCTCGAGCTGCGCGTCGTGACCGTCTCCGATCGCGACGCCGAGGTCGAAGTCCGCGTGCTGCGCGACGGGGAGCCGATCCGCAGCGGCAAGGTCAAGGTCTCGGCGGGCGAGGACGTGCTGCACCTGCGCGAGCTCGCGCCGGCGCCCGGCTTTCACCGCTACGACGTGGAAGTCTCGGCCGCGAATCCGGCGCAGGACCTCGCGCACGAAGACAACGCGGGCTCGGCGTTCGTGCGCGTGCGCGGCCAGGCCTCCGCGCTGATCCTCGAGCGCGAGCCCGGCTTGGCCGACGCGCTGCGCCGCTCGCTCGAGAGCGCGGCGTTCCGCGTCGAGGTCCGCGGAACGAGCGGCGTCCCGGCCGACGTCGCCGGGTTCGCCGCCTACGACGTCGTCCTGCTCAGCGACATCCCGGCGCTCGACCTGTCTCCCGGTCAGATGGCCGCGCTCGCCAGCTACGTACGCGACCTCGGCGGCGGCCTGATCCTCTTCGGCAGCGACAAGGGCCTCGGCCCCGGCGGCTACGGCCGCACGCCAATCGAGGAGGTGAGCCCGGTCTCGTTCGACGTGAAGCAGGAGCGCCGCCGCGCGAGCCTCGCCGAAATCATCGTCGTCGACTACTCCGGCTCGATGTCGGCGAGCGTCGGCTCGCGCACCAAGCTGGAGCTCGCCAACGAAGCCGCCGTCCGCTCCGCCGAGCTTTTGGGCGGCGGCGATCGCCTCGGCGTGATGCACGTCGACACCACGGTGCGCTGGACCGTGCCGCTCGGCCCGCTCACCGACAAGGCCGCGATCGCGCGCGACATCCGCGCCGTCGGCGTGGGCGGCGGCGGCATCTACGTCGACCTCTCGCTTTCGACCGCCTACGCCGCGCTCGGCAAGGAAAACGTCCAGCTCAAGCACTGCCTGCTCTTCTCCGACGGCGCCGACGCCGAAGAGCGGACCAACGCGCTCTCGCTCGCGGCGAGAGCCAAGGCGAACGGAATCACCACGAGCGTCGTCGCGCTCGGCAACGGCAGCGACGTACCCGATCTCGAACGCATGAGCCTCGCCGGCGGCGGACGCTTCTACCTGATCGAAGACGCGACGCGCCTGCCGGCGGTGTTCGCGCAGGAGACGGTGCTCGCCGCGCGGAGCTCCATCAACGAGGTGAGCTTCCGGCCCTCGCTCGGAGCACCCGGACCGGCCATCCGCGGCATCGATTTCGCCTCCGCGCCCGCTCTCACCGGTTACGTCGTCACGCTGCCCAAGTCGCGCACCCAGGTGCACCTCGTCGGACCCGAGGGGGATCCCATCCTGGCGGTCTGGTCCGCCGGCATCGGGCGAGCCGCGGTCTTCGCGAGTGACTTCAAGGACCGCTGGGGCCTCGCCTGGACGAGCTGGGAGGGCGCCGCGCGCATGTTCGGCCAGCTCGCGCGGGACGTCGCCCGACGGGCGGACGACCCGCACGTCCGGCTGGAGGCGGACGCACGCGGCGGACAGTTTCGCCTCCAGGCAAACCTCGTGGACGAGCGAGGCCGCGCCGACACCTTCCGCCGTCTGCGCGCCACCGTGGCGGGACCGGACGGCTTCTCGCGCACCGTCGAGCTCGAGGCCGTCGGCAACGGCGCCTACCAGGCGATCCTACCGCTCGATCGCCCGGGGGCCTACGTCGCGACCGCCCTCGACGAAACCAACGGCAGCCCCCTCGGCATCGCGGGCGCGGCGCTCGCCGCGGGCGAAGAGCTGCGCCCGACGGGCACCGATCGCGCGCTCCTCGGACGCATCACCGAGCTCAGCCAGGGCAAACTGCGCGACACGCTCGCCGGCATCTTCGAAGATCGCCCGCCGCGTCGCTTCGCGTACTCGAGCATCACCGCCGCGCTCACCCTGCTCGCGACCTTCGGCCTCCTGCTCATGGTCGTCGCGCGCCGGCTCGCCCTCCCGGAGGTGGTGACGAACCTCCCCGGACGCTGGCGCGCGCGACGCGAAGACCGCCGTGTCCGGCGCGAAGCTCACCGTGCCTCCCGCGAGACGCGCAAACGCACTCCGCGCCCTCCCGATGCGCAGCCTTCGACTCCCGCCGCATCGGCCGGACCTCCCGACGACACGCCCCCGCCGCGAGAACCCGCCAACAGCCTCGAAGCCCTGCGCCAAGCCAAGGCGCGCGCTCGCGCCGCCACCCCCGAACCTCGCGACCTCCGCCCGCCACCTGCTGCCGCGACCCCTCCGCCCCCACCCGCGCCCAACGCCCCGCGCCCAACGCCCCCCGCCCGCACC
>DASXWF010000346.1:0-2779 GCA_036503835.1 Polyangiaceae bacterium
TTCGGCAGGCTGTCGACAGCGGAAGTTTTGATCGGGGGGGACGAACATACCCCCTCCTTTGGGCCCAGGCGATGGGGCACGAAATTCCAGTCACGCGCTCATCGAGCCGTGCGCAGCACCGTCACGAGCCGAGCTCACTCGAAACGAGGACGAACATGAAAACACTCCACGGTACGCCCTCAACACGCGCTGCGATTCCGCTGCTGGCGGCGCTCGCGTTCTCCTTCGGTTGCGCGGTCGAGGACGAGGAGCCGCCGGACGGCTCCGGTGGCCAGGCTCCCGCGACCGGCGGGGCCGGTGTCTCGGGCGTGGCCGGGAGTTCCGGCGCGTCTCCAAGCGGGAACGGCGGAACGGCGGGCCGCGGTGGGAGCACGGGAGCGGGAAGCGGCGGGACTCAAGCGGGCGGCGGCGGCTCCGCGGGTGCGGCATCCGGCGGAGGCGGTGCTCCGGCAGGCAGCGGCGGAAATACGAACCCCGCGGGCGGAAGCTCGAGCGGATCGGCTGGAACCGGGGGCGGGCAGAGCGGTGGGACGGGACCGGGCGGCAATGCGGGCAGCGGCCCGGCCGGAAGCGGCGGCGCGGGTGCCGGCGGCGGCAGCTCGGGTTCGGGAAACGCCGGCACGGGCGGAGCGATGCCGAGCGCCGGCTGCGGCAAGGCGGCGCCGGCGAGCGATCGCTACACCATCGACGTCGACGGCGAGATGCGCGAGTACATCCTCGCCGTCCCCGACGATTACGATCCTGAGCAACCGTATCGGTTGATCTTCGGCTGGCACCCGCTCGGTGGCTCGGCGGACCAGGTCGCGAACGGCGGTTACTACGGACTCGAGCGTGAGTCCGAGGGCTCGGCGATCTTCGTCGCGGCCGAGGGACTCCCGTTCCAGGGCAACAGCCTCGGTTGGGCGAACACGAACGGCCGCGATCTCGCGTTCCTGGACGCCATGATGGAACGCTTCCGGAGCGAGCTCTGCATCGACGAGGATCGCATCTTCTCCACGGGGTTCAGCTTCGGCGGCATGATGTCCTTCGCGGTCGGCTGCGCCGAGAACAGCGTGATGCGCGCCATCGCGCCGCAAGCAGGCAACATCCAGGTGAGCGGCTGCGAAAACGGAACGCAGCCCGTGGCCGTCATGGGTTTCCACGGCGACGACGACACCGTCGTGTCCATCGACGGCGGCCGAGCGGGACGCGACAAGTTCATCGAGCGCAACCAGTGCAGCGAGCAGACGGAGCCGCTCGAGCCGAGCTGGTGCGACGGGCTCCAATCGAGCAACGAGCCCTGCAACTGCGTGAACTACCAGGGCTGCAGCGAGGGCTACCCGGTGATCTGGTGCGAGTTCAACGGTCCCCACACCCCCGCCCCGAACTCCGGCGCCACGATCTGGAACTTCTTCGCGCAGTTCTGAGCTCTCGTCCCGAGCAACGCCGATCTCACGTTCCTGGAGCGCCGATGTACGTTCCTGGGAGTGCGCCCTACGGCTTTTCCACGTCGTCGAGCGCGTAGTCGTCGTTCACGGCGCGCAACATCGCCTCGAGTACCTCGGGGTGCGAAACCGTGTTGTTCGACCGGTCGAAGAGCCCGAACCCCTCCGCTCCCGACGCGAGCGCGCCGTTGTCCCAGAGAAATGGGGCGATGCCGGCGTCGTGCACGGCCTTGGTCACGTACTCCACGTAGTAGCGGCGGTACTCTTCGTAGCCGCTCTGGTAGACGGCGCCGTACTCGCCCCAGATCATCGGGAGACCCTGATCGATGAACGTCGACTTCAGTTTCGCGACCTGTCCCCTCACCCAGTCTTCCTGACCCCAGTCGTCGACCGACGGATTGCCCGCGCCCCACGCTGGGGTCGAGGCCTCGCCCGCGAAGCTCCACGGGTCGTAGTAATGATCGCTCAGGATGAGCTTGCCCGGTGACGTATCGGCCGGCTTCTCGAAACCCGCCACGGTGTAGTCGATGTTCGTGTTGTAGCCGGGCACCACCAGGCAGCGATTCGGGTTGTAGCCGCCGCTCGCGCGCACGGTGTCCACGAAGGCCTGGTTCAGGCCGTTGATCCCGTCGTAGTAAGCCGTGAGCGGCGCGTCGTAGCCGACCTTCACCTCGTTCATGCCCTCGAAGAGCAGGTGATCGCCGTAGTCCGCGAAATGGGCGGCGATTTGAACCCACATCGCCCGAAATTGCGCGAGCACGGCCTCGCTGTTCGCCGTCGTGACCTGGCGCGAGGAGTCGACGAGCGAGAGCCATTGACCGGTCACGCCGTCGGCGCCGTCGTGATGGATGTTGATGATGACGTAGAGGTCGCGATCGAGCGCGTAGCCCACGACCTCCTGCACGCGCTGGATGAAGGTCGCGCGAATCGCGTAGTCCGGCCCCGGTCCGAAGCGACCGATCCAGGTGACCGGAATGCGGATCGCGCCGAAGCCGGCGTCCGCGACCGCGCCGATCAGCTGCGGCGTCACGACCGGATTTCCCCACGCCGTCTCGACCGTCGCGTCCGACGCGTTCGTGTCGAACGCGTCGAGGCTGTTGCCGAGGTTCCAGCCGAGCTTCATGTTCGCGACGGTCGCCGCGGCATCGCATTGCGACGTCGTCGAGCCACCGGAGCCGCCGGTCGCGCCACCGGCGCCCGTGCCCGCGGCCCCGCCGACTCCGCTCACGCCGCCGGTCGAGCTTCCACCGGTGCCGGATACGCCCGCGGCGGTACCCGCCACGCCGCTCCCTCCGCTCGTGCCCGCGCCCGACACCCCACCGACCGCGCTGCCTCCGATTCCCGCTCCGCTGGTC
>DASXWF010000347.1:0-1756 GCA_036503835.1 Polyangiaceae bacterium
GACGTCGGCTGCCGCGCCCGCCATGCCGGTGCCGACGCCCGCGAGCACGTCCGTTGCTAAACTCGTCACTGGGCCGAGATTCTCTTCACGCGCGCGAGCCTCAGGGGAGAAAGCTTCACCGGCGCCCACGGCCTCGCCGACGGCAGGCGCCTCAAGAGGCGTGAACGCGGCCGCGCCGGGTGAGAAGCCCTGCGAGGTGGCGCCGCTCATCGCGACGGCGTTGACGGCCGTCGTGGCGGCGTCGACGAACCCGCGCTGGAGCTTGGTCCACGTCGCCTGGCGCGTCTCCTCGGCCCAATCGAAGCCGCGGGATATCGCCTGCTTGGTCTCAGGAAGCAGGCGCCAAGGGAGGTCGAATCCTGGCACTAGAGCACGCCCCCGAGCTTGACGAGCTGGTCGAGGAAGCTCTCTTCATTGTTCATTGCGGTCATCTTGATATTGGCCGCGGTCGTCTCGTCGATCTGGTACTTGCCCAGCATGTAGTCGAGAATCGCCATCTTCTCGTCATTGCCGAGCTTGGCCCAACCAAGGTCGGTGTTCTGCGTGAGCATCTGGAAGTCGAACACCATCTGGCCCGCCTTGTGGCGGTCGGCCTGGTTCATCTGCAGCTCGACGCCGCCAAGCGTGGACACCATCTTGGCGAAGCTGTCGGCCATGCCGGCGTTAGCCTCCTGGATCCGGATGTCATTCTGCTCGGACCCGAGCGCCGTCTGACCCATCTGTCCAGCGATCTGTCCAGCGAGCGCGTTGCGCTGCGTCGTCTCCTGATTCGCCGTGCGAAACGCGGCCTGTTGCAGGGCGGGGGCGTTGGCCGCGGCCTGGGTGAGAGCCTGCTGCTGCGCGGCCGCGCCGCCGCGCGCGGAGAGCGCTTGCCCGCGCTGCTCGGCAGCCATCTGCTCAGCGATGATGCGTGCGTCACTCTCTTGAGAGAGCACGCGATCGATGGCGCCCTGCTGCGCGTCGAGGGCTTGCGTAACTCGGGCCTGGCCAGCGGCATCGCGCTCGAGCTGCGCTCCGCCGATAATCTGGTCAACCCGATCGATGATGCCCTGGGTATCGTTGTCCCCCTCGACGTAACCGACGGCCTCGGAAAGCGAGCGGTCGATGTTGCCGGCGGGGGAGGGGGCGGCCGAGGGCGCGCCGTTGATCGTCGAACCCGCGGGCAGCGGCATACCGTCGGGGCCCAGGATGATGGGCTGGCCCGTCGTGGGGTCGACGACGGGCTTGCCGTCAGGACCGAGCTGGTATCGGTTGCCGGTGTCGACGGCGGCCTCAGCAACGCGCCCCGTCGTGCCGCCCGTGCCGGTTCCGATGCCGGCCGCGAACGTCGTGGCCGTACCGCCCCGGGTAATCGGGGTGCCGTAGGGCACGCTCGCGAGCCGGGCCTGCTGCTCGCGCAGCATGCGCGCGTTGGCGTTGGCGGCCTCGTCGGCAGCGAAGCGGTCCTCGCCGAGCAGGCTGCGCCGGTTCGGGTCGGAGAAGCCCATCGCCCCGCCCCCCGCGCCCTGACCGCCCGCGATGGCGCCGCCCGTGACCCGGCCGAATTCCTGGTCCGTCGCCGTGGACACCTTGGCCTTGTTCTGGGCCTCAGCCGCCTGGGCTTCCTCGCGCGTGCGGAACGTGCCGAGGCGCTCGCCGTTGGGCCCGTAGGCCACCCACATTCCAAAGTTGCCGTCGTAGCTAGCCATTATCGCAAGTCCGCTGGGTTGCGCCGGCTGACGCCGCGGCGCGGTTCGATGTCAAACACAAGCTCGTT
>DASXWF010000348.1:0-1891 GCA_036503835.1 Polyangiaceae bacterium
GACGCTGCCCGGGGAGCAGGGTCAGGTCGACTGGGGACACTTCGGCAAGGTGCAGATCGGTGCGGCCACGCGGACTCTGTGGGCGTTCGTGATGGTTCTGTCTTGGTCGCGCCACATCTTCCTGCGCTTCTACCTGAGTGCCGCCATGCCGAGCTTTCTGCGCGGCCACGTCGATGCATTCCGATTCTTCGGCGGTGTGCCGCGCGTCCTGCTCTACGACAATCTGAAGAGTGCCGTGCTGGAGCGCGTCGGTCAGGCCATCCGGTTTCATCCGACGCTGCTCGAGCTCTCGGCCCACTATCTGTATGAGCCACGCCCGGTGGCGCCTGCGCGAGGCAATGAGAAAGGGCGTGTGGAACGAGCCATTCGCTACGTTCGCGACACGCTTCTTTGCCGCACGAACGTGGAGCGTGAAGCGGCCCCGAATTAGTGGACACCCTGCAGGGAGGTTATCCCTGCGGTAGAGAGTCCCTGCGGATGACGAAGAAGAGCACGAAGAGAAGGCGCTACACGGCGGAGTTCAAGGCCGAGGCGGTGCGCCTGGTGGAGCAGCGAGGCGACCGCACCGTCGGCGAGATCGCGCAGAGCCTCGGGGTGGCCGAGAACATCCTGCATGCGTGGAAACGCCAGCAGGAGCCAGATCGGAGCAATGACCGGGGCGAGAGCCCGGAGCAGGAGCTGCAGCGGCTGCGTCGCGAGAACGCGGATCTGAAGCGCGACCGGGACGCCCTGGCAAAATCAATCGCCGTCTTCGTGAGGGACCGGAGATGAGTCCGTTCGAGCTCATCCTGGCGGAGGCGGCGAACTTTCCCGTGACCGTGCTGTGCGCCCTTCTGGGCGTCTCGACGTCGGGCTACTACGCGTTCCTGAACCGTGGCCGCTCGTCGCGCGAGGACACCGACGAGCGCCTCACCACGAAGATCCGCGCCGTTCATGCGCGGACACGCGGCGTGTATGGATCGCGGCGCATGGTCGAGGAACTGGATGAACCCGCGGGGCGCAACCACATCGCGCGCCTGATGCGCGAGAACGACCTTCTAGCGCGGGCACCACGCCGTTTTCGGACGACCACCGACTCCAAGCACGCGCTGCCGATCGCGCCCAACTTGCTGGCCCAGGACTTCACGACGGACGGTCCAAATCGCGTCTGGGTTGGCGACATTACCTACGTCTGGACCGCGCAGGGCTGGGGCTACCTCGCGACCCTGCTCGACCTCTTCGGGCGCCGCGTGGTGGGCTGGGCCTTCGCCGACCACATGCGCACGGAGCTGCCGCTCAAGGCGCTCCAGCGGGCTCTCAAGGCTCGCTGCCCAGCGCCAGGCCTGATCCATCACAGCGACCGCGGAAGCCAGTACGCGAGCCGCGATTACCGCAACGTGCTCGTCGATCACCAGGTCGCCTGCAGCATGAGCCGGCCCGGCGACTGCTACGACAACGCCGTCGCCGAGAGCTTCTTCGCATCGCTCAAGAAGGAGTGCCTGAGCCGGATGCACTTCGCTACGCTGACCGAGGCGTACGACGCCATCGCGACGTACATCGACGGCTTCTACAACCCCGTGCGCAGGCATTCTGCGCTTGGATATCTCAGCCCGATCGACTACGAGAAAGCCTGGACCCTCGGCGTTCAGGCAGCCTGATCAAACGAAGACACCGTCCACTTTTTCGGGGCCATTCCACGTGGCGTCGTAGTTTCGCCAGCGCAGGCCGGCCATCTCGCCGTGGCGCAGGCCGGCGAGGCCCATCAGCGCGTACATCATGCGGCGGTCGGGCGGGAGCAGCTCGGACGAGATCAGCTTGATCAGCTCGTCGCGGTCGTAGACGGCGGTCGCGCGCCACTCGGGGTCCTTGTCTTCGTTCGGCCCGAGCTCCTTGGACGAGAGCACGCATGGCG
>DASXWF010000349.1:0-5489 GCA_036503835.1 Polyangiaceae bacterium
CCTTTCGGGAGTCCACCCATGGCCGCACGGCTCCGGGCAGAATCTTACCGCTAGGAACGGCCGCATTCCCCCTCCACTCTAGAGTGATCACACGAAATTCCCGATTTTCCATGAGCCGTTCTCGGGTAGCCGCGGGACCTAAACGCGCACCGAAGGTGTGGCACGCGCGGGGGCGCAAGCGGCAGCAGCGGCGCCCCCGCACAACAGAGAGGACCGCCCTCGGCGCAGCCGAGGTGACCGCGAAGCGGGCAAACCCGGAACGCAGTTCCGGGTTGCGGTACTAGTAGGTCAGGTTGGCGGACAGACGAAAGTAGCCACCGCGCAACGCGAGGTCGTTGAAGGCGAGCGGTTCGACGCGCGCGGGCCCCTGCGAGTCATCACCCGCGAAGCTGACTTCCGAAGAGGTGGTCCAGCCGTAGCCCGCTTCGGCGCTGAACCAGCCGCGGGGACGAAAGCGCTTACCGCGCGTTTCACCCGCAAACTCGAAGGTCGTTCCCGCCGAGAGATCGAGCGCGAACATCCAGTTTCCGGTTTCGCGTGTGTAACCGACGGAACCGTCCTCCAGGCTGGCGTCCCAGCGCAGCGCGCCCGGGGCGACGCGGCCGAACGCGTACAGGCGGCGGAAGAAGTGGTAGCGACCCTCACCGGCCGCGGTGAAGCGATGGAGGGAAAGGCTCGCCTCGTCACCCCGCGCGTCGGCGCTGGTCCCTCCGGTATCCCAGAGCAGCAGCGCGGCGATCGAAAAATCATCCGCCCCGTACACGGTGCTGCCGGCGCCGAGCGAAAACTGCGCGAGCACGTCGTCCGCCGAGAATGGATCCAGGCCCTCGTCCGGGATGAACGCGACGCGAAGCCCCACGGTGCCGAGCACGTGGTCGCGATGGCTGCCCATCTCGCCGTCGTCGGGCGCGGACTCGCTCTCGGCTGCGGGCGCCGGCGCCGGCGCGTTGGGGTTCGCTGGGCGGGAAGCGATGATGAACGCGGTGGGTGGCGGCGGCGCGGCTGGCTCTTTCGATTGCTGCGTTGCTGGCTCGGCGCTCGGGCTCGCCGTGTCGGTTTCGGCGGCGGTTTCGGGTGGCGCTTCCGGCGTGGCGGGCGGCGTGCCGGTGGCTTGCTGCGCGCGTGCTTGCCCGGCCGCGAGCGCCGTCGCGAGGAGGGCGGGCAAGAGCAACCGGTGCGCCGAGCGCGCGCGTGCGAGCAGAGCCGAGTCAGTCATGGATCAGGCCTCCGTAGATGAGCCCGCCGTAGAAGCGAGTCTCTGCTCCGTCCGGAGCGAGCGCGTTGAACAGAGTGACGCCGAGCGTGCCGCCGACCTCGTGTACGGCGAGCGCGCTGCGGCCGCCGGTGGCGGTGGCGATGTCGTGGACGCCCTGGATGGGGCGCTGCGCGGTCACCGTGACCGGGTGCAGGTCGCCGAGGTTGATGCTCGTGAGCTCGTGGTCGCCCGGCAGGAACGCCCACAAGCGCTGGCCGTCGGGCGCGAAGCTCAGCGAAACCTGCGAGCCGTTCGTGACCATCGGCGAGCTTTCGCGCGTCGCGAGATCGAGCACCCAGAAGTTTCCCGACTGTCCTTCGATGACTTTCACGGTCGGGTACGCGTCGCCGGGGATGTCGCGGACGCCCTTCACGCCCGTGCCGATCTCCAGCGTGTTCAGGCCGCGGCTCGCGGTGGTCGTCGAGGCGCCCAGGTTCCAGAGGCCGAGGCTGTTCACGTTGGCGCTCCAGAGCAGGGCGATGTCCGCGCCCGCCGAGGAGTCGAGATCGTCGGTGACGCGCGCGATCTGCGTGAACTGCTTGCTGAGGGTGACGGGCGTCACGTTGCTCGTGCGCGTCTCGACCAGGCTCGCGGCGCCTCCGGCGAGAGCGACCAGCCGCACGCCGTGGTCGGTGCGTACGAAATCGATCGACGACGGCGTCCCGCCCACGTCGACCAGGTTCGCTTCGAGCCGGAACGGCCGATCGCCGCCGCCCGGATCGGCGAGCTCGAGGAGCAGCACGTTGCTGTCACCCTCGAGTCGCACGGCGAGCTGCGGGTCGAGGGTGTATTCGCTGCCGTCGTCGGGATCGATCACGACGTCGCGATCGTGGAACACCGCCTGCGCGGGCGGGTGCGCGAGGCCGCCCTGCGTGACTTGCGTCTCGGCGAGCTGCTGGTCGCGCTGGGACAGATCGACGAGCGTCACTTCGCGCTCGGTCTGGACGACGAGCAGCCGGCGTGGTTCGCCGTTCGGAACCTCGAGCGTGCTCGTGAACACGAAGCCGCGCGGGCTGCTGCCGCGGCTCTGGATCGTGAGCGGCTGCGGCTCTTCCTCGGGATGGCTCAGGTGAACCAGCAGCACCTCGTTCGGGTTCGAGACCAGCCGGCTGTCTTCCGCGCTGGCGTAGAGCACGGCCCATTCGAGCTCGGGGTCGAGCACGATGCCGCTCAGCGGATCGCTCAACTGATACTCGCGGGTCACGCGCGCGCCGCCCTCGGTGTCGATCACGGTCAGGCGCGGGCGCTCGTCCTCGTCGTGGATGCGCGGTTGGACGCCGCGCGAGAGCACCAGCAGCCGCTGGCCGTCGGGTGACGCCTTCATGGTCGCGACGTTGCGCCCGACCGGGACCACCCGGGTCTCGAGGGCGAGCGGGCTCGGCGACGAGAGCAGCATCACCTGGTTCAGCGCCGTGTCCATGACCGCGACCGAGTCGTTCAAGCCGACGGGGCTCGTGACCGCGAAGTCCTCGCTCCAGGCCGCGGGCCGTTCCCCGCAGGCGAAGAGCAGTGTCGAAAGCAAGAGGTAACGTTTCATCACTCCACCACCTTGGCCGCGAGCTCGAAGCCCGTGAGCGTTCGCTGCGAGCCGTCGTCGAGGTTCACGAACGTGATGCGACCCTCGGGATGCGCCTGCGCCACGAAGGCCGTGCGCGCCGCCGGCACCATGCCGGCGGCGAGCGGCGGGCTCGGCAGCGCCGTGAAGTTCTCCTCGAGATTGTCGAGGTGCAAGAGGTACATGCCGTATTTCGCGGCGGCCAGATCGCGCGTGGCGATCACCGCGTCAGCGCCGTCGGGCGCGAACGCGACCTGGAAGGGCGGGGCGTCGGTGCCGACGATCTTCGGCGCGCGGTTCGGCTCCGCCGAGACGATGCTGAACGCGCCCGCCTTGCGGCTGCCCTCGGCGGTCGATTGAAAGACGACGCCGTGGCGCGCGTCGGGCGCGGCGAAGACGGCCTTGACCGGCGCTTTCAAGTCGACCGCGCGTCCCGAGAAGCTCTCCCAGTCGTCGTCGCTCGTCAGGATGCCGAGGTACGGGCTCGGGTCGGCGTTGCTGTAGAGGAGCGCGAGCTCGGAGTCCGGTGAGAGCGACACGCTGCGCGCGAGCGCGCCCGTCACGGACGCGCGGGGGAAGGCGCCGGGATCGGCGTTGCCGGGCGGAATCGGCACGGCCACGAGCTCGGTGCCGACCACCGCGAACGCCTGCGTGCCGTCGCGGGAAAGGTCGAGGTCGGTCACGAAATCACCGAGCTCGATGCTGCGGCGCTCGTGCTGCGCGATGTCCACGATGCCGAGCTCGGTCGAACCGTCGACGCGAACGACGGCGAGCTCGCCGTCCGGCGTGATGCTCACGTCGCGCACCGACTGGTCGCTGACGGGGCGGTCCGTGAGCTCGACGAGCTCGTCCGCGCGCGGCTCTTCGCCGAGCGCGACCACGGACAGCCCGGGCTCGGTGACGATGAACGCGCGCGTCTCGTCGCGATCGAACGCGACGCGCGAGGGCCGGTAGCCGACGCTCAGGATCGTGGAGCGCGGCTCTTCGCCGAACGCGATCACCGTCACGTCCTGCAATCCGTCCGTCGTGTCGAGCTCGCCGTCCGCGAACGCGGCGGCGTTGGTCCACGCCACGGCGTAGCGCCCGCTCGGCGCGACCGTGACGGCGTTCGCGCCGAGGTGCGTGGACACGACGAGCGTCGTGAGCTCGCGCTCGGCGTTCACGCGCAGGAGCGTCGCGTCTCCGCTGTCGGCGTTCAGCACGATGGCCGTGTCTTCGCCGTCCTCGTTCGGAACCGCGGCGACGGTCGTCGGACGCAGGCCCGCTTCGGCGAGACGGACTTCGTACGTCTCGGCGTCGATCAGCGCGACGCGTCCGGTCTCCGGGTTCGCGGTCCAGACGAAACGATCGGTGGCGACGGGCACCTCGAAGGCGCTCTCGAGCTCCTGCTCCGGTTTGGGCGGCATGCCGGCGCCGCCGCCCATGCTGGTCGTCCCCGCGTTCCCGAAGGAGCCCGCGCTGTTTCCGGCGCCTCTGCCGCCGCTCGCGGTGCTCGCGCCGGAGCCGGAGTCGGGGGTCCCGCGCCCCATTTCGGTGGCGTCCATCGAGCCGCTGCACGCGCCGAGCGAAGGCCCGAGCGCGGCGAGCGCGATCAGGCCGCCGAGCGCCAACGTGAGATCGCGAATGCGTTCGTTCATTCGACCACCTGTGAGGAGAGCTCGAAGCCCGTGATGGTGCGCGGCGCGCCGGTCACGAGGTCGACGAAGGTGATGCGGCCCTCGGGGTGTGCTTGTGCGACGAACCCGATGTCCGCCGCGGGTACGAGCGCCGCGGAGAGCGTCGGGCTGGCGAGCGTCACGAGCTTGGTCGAAAGCTCGGGGAAGCGCGCGAGGTACACGCCGTGCAACGCGCCGTCGGGGGCGGCGCTGTCGATGGTGATCAACGCAGCGCGCGCGCCGATGCCGACCGCGACGGGGGGCGCGTCGGTGCCCACGATCTTCGGCGGGAGCTCCGCCCGGAGCGGCACGAGCGAGAACCCGCCGGGCTTCAGACTGCCCGGCGCCTGCTCGAGCATCACCACCGCGTGCCGGCCGTCCGGGCTCGGCAACACCGCACGAACCGGAGCTTTCACGACCACGGTGCGCAGCGCGGCAGCGCCGGCGTTCCCGCCGTCGAGCTCGGACGTATCGAGAATCGTGAGCCGATCGTTGCTCCCCGTGGTCGTGAAGAGCACGGCCACGTCGCCCGCCGGTGCGACGGCGACGCTGCCGACCACTTCGCCGACCTCGATCAGCTCGTAGTCCCTCGGATCGTCGAAGATGCCGGGCACGGGCAGCACCGCGACGAACGACGCCACGTCCTCGGGCGGGGGATTCGGCGGCGCGCCGCCTTCGCCCTGTTCACCCGCCGCTCCGACGAGGGCACCGGCAGCACCGGTGAGCTCGGGCGAGCCTGCGGCGCCGCCGATCACCTCGATCGCATCACCACCGGCGCCCGACGCGGCGCTGGTTTCGTTTCCACCCTCGCCCGTCTCGGCCGTGACGCCTGCGGCGCCGCCGGCGTCGCTCATTCCGCCGAGATTTTCGGAACCCGCGCTACCGCCGCTCGCACTCGTGCCACTCGTCGCGCCGCTTGCGCCGCTGCCCGCGGAACCGCCGCTCGTCGAGGCCCCCGCGACTCCGCCCGTGCCCGCAACTCCGCCCGTGCCTGCAACTCCGCCGCTGCCGGCCGTTCCGGAGT
>DASXWF010000350.1:0-2566 GCA_036503835.1 Polyangiaceae bacterium
GGGCAGGGGGAGCGGGAGAGGCGGGGTCGGGGGTGGGAGTGGGAGCAGGAGGGACGAGGCGCTGTTCGAGGTCTTGGAGGCGGCGTTCGGAGCGGATGAGGCGGGAGCGGAGGTCGTCGAGGTCGGCGCGCGCGAGCTCGGCTTCGCGCTCGGCGCGCTCGGCCCGACCGCGGGCGCGGGAGGCGCTCACGAGGGCGGCGATCGGTAGGAACAGGATGCCCCCGAGGAGGAGCACCATGAACAGGATCGCCGCCTCCATGTCGCGCGCACGATACTACGCGTGAAGAGGGGAGTCTCTTCCGCGCTTCGAACCCGCCCGCAGGCGCGAAAGTCTCCTCGGAGCGGGCGCGAACGATTCGTGCCGTGCGCCGCGAATCGCGCTACGCGCGCGCCTGCTCTTCGGGCTCTTCGTCGTCCGGCGCGCCTTCTTCTTCGAGCGCGGCGCCGTGGCACTTCTTGAACTTCTTCCCGGAGCCGCAGGGACACGGATCGTTGCGGCCGATGCGCGGCGCGGCCGCGGCCGGACGGCGCGCGGGTTGCGGCTGCCCGGCGGCCGCCTCGCGGAGCTCGTTGAGCGCCGCCATCGGATCCTCGGTCTCGGTGCTCGGGTGCTGCGCGACGACGTGCGCGAGCTCTTCCTGGTAGCGCCGCTCGGCGGCCTGCTCGGCGGCGGCGACGTCTTCCTTCTTCTGCACCTGGGCTTCGAAGAACTTCACGAGCACGTTGCTCGAGACCTTCGCCATCATGTTGAGGAAGAGGTTGAAACCCTCTTTCTTGTATTCGTTCTTGGGATCGCGCTGGCCGTACCCGCGCAGGCCGATGCCGTCGCGCAGGTGCTCCATGTTCGACAGGTGATCGACCCAGGCCTCGTCGATGGCCTCGACGTACATGTGGCGGAAGATGCGGAGCGCGATCTCGACGCCGAGCTCCTGCTCCTTCTTCCGGTACGTCTCCTCGGCGAACCGGTACGAAGTCTTCGCGATTCCGTCCGCCTCGCCCAGATCGTCGACGCTCGGGTCGAGCTTTGCCTGGAAGTGCTCCTGGAAGCCCTGGTGGATGCCCTTGAAATCCCAGTCCTCCGGCGGCTTGTTCTCGGGGCAGCTCTCCTCGACCATGGCGCTGACGACGCGGTCCATCAGATCGAGGATGCGTTCGCGCTGCTCGGAAAGGCCGCGCGGCACGAGCTCGACGAGCTCGTCGTAGATGGAGAGCGGCGTGCGCTTCTGCCGGCCGCCGACCTCGATGCGCACGCCCCAGAGCTGGTACACCTCGTGCTGGAGCGCCTCGAGCTCGACGATCTTCTCGGCCTTCTCGATCTCCTCGCGCGAGGGGTAGCGCGCCTTGCCGTTCTCCTTCACCGATCCGAGCGGCGGGTCGCAGAACATGCCCACGAGGCCCGCGACCGGTCCGGCGAGCTTCTCCTCGATCTCGGGATCCACCGCGATCTCCCGGGCTTCTCCGGTCTTCTTGCCCGTCTCGTCGACCTCTTCCGGGGAGTAGCGGCCGGCGAGCAGCTGCTGGCGCAAGGAGTAGACGGTCTTGCGCTGCGCGTTCATCACGTCGTCGTACTCGAGCAGGTTCTTTCGGACGTCGAAGTTGCGCTCCTCCACCTTGCGCTGCGCGTTCTCGATGCTGCGCGTGACCAGCGGATGCTCGATGGGCTCGTCGTCGGGCATGCCCATGCGGTCCATCAGGTTCTTGACGCGGTCGCCCGCGAAGATGCGCATCAGGTCGTCTTCGAGCGACAGGTAGAACTTGCTGTACCCGGGGTCGCCCTGGCGCCCGGCGCGCCCGCGCAGCTGGTTGTCGATGCGCCGCGACTCGTGCCGCTCGGTGCCGATGATGTGCAGGCCGCCGAGCTCGACGACCGAGTCGTGCTCGATCTTGCACTGCCGCTCGTGCTTCTGAACGAGCTCCTTGAACTCCTCGCTGTCCTCTTCGAGCGTGCGGTCCTGCTGCTTGAGCTCGAAGCGCGCGATCATCTCGGGGTTGCCGCCGAGCACGATGTCGGTGCCGCGGCCGGCCATGTTCGTGGAGACGGTGATCGCGCCCTTGCGGCCGGCCTGCGCCACGATGAACGCTTCGTTCTCGTGGTGCTTGGCGTTGAGCACGTTGTGCTTCACGCCCTTCTTGCCGAGGATGCGCGCGATCGCCGCGCTCTTCTCGACGCTGGTCGTGCCGACCAGGATCGGGCGCCCCTCCTCGTGGTGGGCCAGGATGTCGCGCACGAGCGCGTTGAACTTCTCGCGCTCGGTCTTGTAGACGACGTCGTGATCGTCGATGCGTACGTTGTTCTTGTTGGTCGGGATCACGACCACGTCGAGCTTGTAGGTCGACGCGAACTCGGCGGCTTCCGTCTCGGCGGTGCCGGTCATGCCCGCGAGCTTGTTGTAAATGCGGAACAAGTTCTGGAACGTGATGGTCGCCATGGTGCGGCTCTCTTCCTGAATGAAGAGATTCTCCTTGGCTTCCACGGCCTGGTGCAGGCCGTCGCTCCAGCGACGCCCGGCCAGGATGCGGCCCGTGAACTCGTCGATGATCAGCACCTTGCCGTCGGGGCTGACCA
>DASXWF010000351.1:0-8518 GCA_036503835.1 Polyangiaceae bacterium
TTGTCCGAACGATCGCCGGATTTGACCATGCCGCGGCGCTCGTCGCGGATCGCTTGATCCTGCTTCTCGCGCTCGAGGTCGAGCAGGCGGCTGCGCAGGATCTTCAACGCCTTGGCGCGGTTCTTCAGCTGACTGCGCTCGTCCTGGCATTTCACGATCATGCCGGTGGGCAGGTGCGTGATCTGCACGGCGCTGTTCGTGGTGTTCACGCCCTGACCGCCAGGACCGCCGGAGGCGGCGATGTCGAAGCGCAGGTCCTTCTCGTCGAGCTCGAAATCGACGTCGTCGGCTTCGGGCAGCACGGCGACGGTCGCCGTGGAAGTGTGGATACGGCCCTGCGCTTCGGTCGCGGGCACGCGCTGCACGCGGTGGACGCCGCCCTCGTGCTTCAGGCTCGAATACACGCGCTGCCCGCTCACGAGCGCGATGACTTCCTTGAGCCCGCCCGCGGCGGCGTCGCTCTGACTCATGATCTCGACACGCCAGCCGCGGCGCTCCGCGTAGCGCGTGTACATGCGAAAAAGGTCGCTCGCGAAGAGCGCGGCCTCCTCGCCGCCCGTGCCGCCGCGGATTTCGAGCAGCGTGTTCTTCTCGTCGTTCGGGTCGCGCGGCAAAAGCAGGATGCGGAGCTGCTCCTCGAGCTCGGCGTGGCTCTTCTCGAGCCCGGGCAGCTCCTCGCGCGCGAGCGCTCCGAGCTCCGGGTCGGACAGCGCTTCGCGGTCCTCGGCGATCGAGCGCTCGATCGTCCGGTAGCGGCCGAAGGCCTCGACGATCGGCTGGAGCTCGACGCGCTCGCGGTTCAGCGCGTTCAGCCGCTTGGGATCGGCGAGCACGGCCGGCTCGCACAACAGCTGCTCGAGCTCGGCGTTGCGCCGTGCGAGCCCCTCGAGCTTCTGGCGCGGCAGCATGTCACCTGGCGAGCAGTGCGTCGAAGTCGGCGAACGAGCGATCGCTGCTCGCGGCGGGCTCCGGCGTGCGCTCGCGCCGGGCCGTCACCTCGAGCGCGGCGAGCGCGATTTCGAGCTGCCGATCGTCCGGCTCGATGGTCGTGATCTTCTGCACGAGGAACCCGGGCCAGAGCAGGATGCGCAGCGGGCCGCGCGTCGCGTGGCGCGCGAACAGGCGCTGCAGCTCGAACGTGATCGCGGCAATCAGCGGCAGAAACGGCAGCTTCATGAGGAAGAACGCGACGTTGTCGCCGAGCCGCCCGAACCCGAGCTCGGGCAGTAGCGGCCCGATCGCGCTGAAGATCAGGATCGACACGAGCGCGGTCATCACCAGGAAGGTGCTGCCGCAGCGCGGGTGGAGCGTGGTCTGCGGTCGCGCGTCCGCGAGGTCCAGCGCCTTGCCGCTCTCGTAGGCGTAGATCGATTTGTGCTCGGCACCGTGATACTGAAATACGCGATAGATTTCGGGAATCCGGCGGATCGCCAGCATGTACCCGACGACGATCGTGAGCTTGGCGGCTCCCGTCAAAAGCTGGAACTGCGAGCTTCTCACGTCGAGCCCGAGGCCGAAGCCCGAGCTGACGCCCTGCGCGAACGCCTGGGGCAGAGCCACGAAGACCGCGAGCGCGACCGCGACCGACAGCCAGGTCGCGAGCTTCTGACGGGTGTCCGTGTTCTTCTCCGACAGCGAGGGGAGCTCGGGATCGCTCGTGACGAGCGCGATGATCGGGAGCGAAACCACGGACAGCAGTCCCGGGCCCGCGGCGGGCGCTTTCTTCTGCTTCTCCTCGGCTTCGGCCGCTTCGAGGTCCTGCTCGAAAGCGTCGATCGAGAAGCGCAGCGCCCGGGAGCCGAGCTTCAAGGCTTCCACCAGCGCGACGACCCCGCGCACGAACGGCAGGGCGAGCGGACCGCGTCGTACGTCCTGCATCGGCTCCTCCCGCACCAGGAGCGAACCGTCGCGCCGCCGGAGTACGGCGGCGAACGCGTGCGGCGAGCGCATCATCACGCCCTCGATCAGCGCCTGCCCGCCGATGTAGGGGCGTGCCACGCCATCCGGGCCAATCACCGCCGGCTGATTCGACATCGGGATCAGTATAGTACCAGCGGCGAGCCCGCCACGGTGCGGACCCTCCGCTGCGGCCGAGCCCTACTTGGCAGCGGCCTGGCCGTACTTCTTGCGGAAGCGCTCGACACGACCCTGCGTGTCGACCAGGCGCTGCTTGCCCGTGTAAAACGGGTGGCAGGCGCCGCACACGTCGACCGCGAGCTCCTTGCGAGTCGAACGCGTTTGAAAACTGTTACCGCAGGCACAGGTCACCGTAACGACCTCGTACTCGGGGTGAATGCCGTCCTTCATTGGCTTGCGGGCTCCGGAGATTGGGGGGCGCGCAACCTAGTCCTTGATCCGCACCAGTTCAAGTCGCCCCCCGTTTTTTCCCGCAATCGGGCGGCCTCACACGCGTTCAGGTAAGTCCGGCTGAGCCGTTCGGCACCGCCCCGCCCACAGCCGTGAGAGTCGCGGTTTGTGCCAAGGATCCGCCGGAGTCTTGGCACAGACTAGCGGGTATCTGCCATGATTGGTGGGACGGAGCGGTCGGTGTGGTTTTTGCTCGATCTGGCGCGATCGGGCCCGGGAGTACGTCGATGAAGTCGCTTTTCGCAAGAATTCCAGCCTTGGGGGTGATCTTGGCCTTCGGAGCGGCGCTCCTCGCCTCGGCCTGCGGGCGGGACGACCTCGGCGGCGAGATCGACTACGGCGACGGCGCTGGTGGCTCTTCGGCGGGCAAAGGGGGCAAGGGTGGCGGCGGCGGCGCCGGTAGGGGCGGCAGCACGGGTAAGGGCGGCAGTGCCGGCAAGGGCGGCGGGCCGAGCGGCTGCGGGGACGGCTTCTGTGCGATGGAGGAGTACTACGCCTGTCCCGCCGACTGCGGAGTCAACGGCTGGTGCGGCGACGGCTTTTGCCAGCCCGAGCTCGGCGAGTTCCCGGGAACCTGCGTCCACGACTGTGGGCCCTACCCGACTTGTGGCGACGGCTTCTGCGACAACCTCGCCGGGGAGACGTACGGCACCTGTCCCGCGGACTGTTACGGAGTGAGCTGTGGCGACGGCTACTGCCAGACCTACGAGGTCGGCTGGTGCTCCGATTGCGGGGGGAGCTGCGGGGACGACTTCTGCCAGGTGGGCGAGGAAGGGATCTGTCCCGAGTGCGGCGTCAACTATTGCGGGAACGACTTCTGCGACGGCCAGCCCGATCTCGCGCTCTGCCCGTGGGAGTGCGGCGTCTTCAGCTGCGGCAACGGTGTCTGTGATCAAACGGACTTCATCGCCTGCCCCTGGGAGTGCCCGTACACCACTTGCGGCAACCTGGTCTGCGATCCCGGCTACGACGTCGAGTGCCCCTGGGAATGCGGGGGGACCAACTGCGGCAACGGCACCTGCGAGCCGTCGGATTACCAGCAGTGTCCGAACGAGTGCACGGTGAACACCTGCAACAACGGCGTCTGCGAGTTCACCGACTACGGGCCTTGTCCGTGGGAGTGCGGCAACAGGACCTGCGGTGACGATCGCTGCGACGAGGACGATCTGCGCTTCTGCCCGTGGGAGTGCTACGTGCCGACGTGCGGCAACGGCGTCTGCGACGACCAGGACTGGATGCAGTGTCCGTGGGAGTGCACCTGCGGTAACGGCATCTGCGAGCCGAGCGACACGGTGAACTGCTCGTGGGAGTGCGGCTGGCTCTGCGGCAACGGCCGCTGCGACGGCGATCTCGACGGGCCCTGCCCGTGGGAGTGCTCGACGACCTGCGGCAATCGCAGCTGTGACGCCACGGACGCCATGTACGGCTGCCCGCAGGAATGCCAGACGTGCGGCAACGGTCGCTGCGATCCGACCGATCAGCAGTGCCCGCAGGAATGCACGCCCGTCGGCTGCGGCAACGGCTTCTGCGAGCCCGCGGCCGACCTCGAGTGCCCGTGGGAATGCCAGCCGATGAGCTGCGGCAACGGTCGCTGCGACGCGGCCGACTACCAGAGCTGCCCCGTCGAATGCAACTGGTTCTGCGGCAATAACTACTGCGACTACCCCTGGGACATCTACAACGGCTGCCCCGAGGAGTGCGGGAACTACTGCGGCAACGGTCGCTGCGACGAGTCCGACATCTGGAACGGCTGCGCCTACGAGTGTCCGAACGTCTGCGGCAACTACCGCTGCGACCGCAACGAGAACCCGACGACCTGCCCGACGGACTGCTACTGCCAGGACAACATCTGCTCCCTCGGCGAGAGCTGCACGTTCGACTGCGGCCGCTGCGGGGACGGCGTGTGCGGCGCCGGGGAAAACCGCGACAGCTGCCCCGTCGACTGCCGCTACTGCCAGAACGGGTACTGCGACAGCAACGAGAGCCCGGCGACCTGCTCCTCGGACTGTTATTGCGGCGACTGGGTCTGCAGCCCCAACGAGTTCTGCCCCTACTACGACTGTCCGGTTTGCGGCGACGGCTACTGCGCCTACTACTTCGAGAGCCAGTGGACCTGCCCGGAAGACTGCACGTCCTGCGGCGACGGCTACTGCGACCCGCTCTCCGAGAGCACGTCGAGCTGCTCCCAGGATTGTTGGTGCGGCAATCGCAGCTGCGACGTAGGCGAGAGCCGCGACTGGTGCACGGACTGCGGCTACTGCGGCAACCGAATTTGCGAGGACGGCGAGCCCATGACCTGCCCGACGGATTGCGGCCTCCCGGGGACCGGCGGGAGCTCCGGCGTGGGCGGGAGCTCCGGTGTCGCCGGAACCTTCGGCATGGGCGGCGTCGGGGCGTTCGCAGAGGGCCCGTAAAACCGACACGACGTACGGCTCGGTCGCGGGTCCGTTCGGGTCGCGAGCCGGGAGCGAACGGGTTTCGGCCGGGCCGGGGCTTGGGCTAAGCTCGCCCTCTCATGTCGCCGGGCACCTCGGACCAGCGCGCAACAGCGCTACGGGTTGCAAAGTGGCTCGTGGAGAAGAGCCGGCCCGACGAAGCCGTCGCGCTGCTCGCCGCCTGGGCCGCCAACGGACCGAACGACGCCGAGGGGCAGGCGCTGCTCGCCGAAGCGCTGCGCGTCGATCCCTCCGCGCGTCTGGCGCAGATGGCGTTCGAGCGCATGGAAGGCGTCGCCGGCGATCACGCCGACCTCGACGCCGCGATCGCCCACGCCACCGCGGAGCTTTCGAAGCTCGAAGCGGAGATGAAGCGCCCGAGCTTTCGGCGCGCTCAGATGGGCTTCAACAACAACATCCGCTTCAAGGAGAACGTGTTTCACGTTCAGACCGAGGATTCGGGCCTCGATCAGCCGCACATCATCTCGCACCTCTTCGCCGACGGCGGGCGCGTGATCAAGAGCCACAAGCGCTCGTACGCCACGGAAGTGCGGCGCGAAGACGTCGCCGAGTACGTGCGCTCGCTCATGAAATCGCAGCACCTCGAGATGGTGCTGATGCTGCGCGAGGGCCGTTTCGACGCGATCGTCGCGGGCCGTGAGATCGGCGGGATGCAGGTTCTGACCGAGCCCCCCAAGGTCGACAACCTCAAGAAACTCGCGAAGAAGAAGGAGGGAGCTTCGCCGTCGATGACGCCGCCGCCCCCGAGCACGTCGTTCGAGGCCGCGCGTCCCGCCGCTCCGCCCGCTCCGGCGCCGGCGCTTTACACGCTGCACGTACTGCGCAGCCTCACGGGCGGGCCCGAGCGCTACGACCTGCCCGCGCAGACTTCGTTGATCGGCGCCGAGGGCGTGGTGGCGCTGCCGGGCGAGCGCTTCTGTCATCCGCGCGAAGCCGTGGTCACGTTCGTGGACGATCACGTGTTGCTCGAGGACCTCGACGGAGGAAACGGAGTCTTCTTGCGGATCCGCACGCCGGTCGAGCTCGAGATGGGCGACGAGTTCGTGGTCGGGGATCAACTCCTGCGCATCGAGCGCAACCCGGTGCCCGACGACGGTCCGGATCCCGATCCCACGTATTTCTACTCGTCGCCGAAGTGGCCGTCGTCGTTTCGCGTCGTCCAGGTGTTCGAAGGGGGCGCGGCGGGCTGCTGCGTGGTCGCTCGCGGCAACACGCTGCAGATCGGCTCCGCCGTGGGCGACCTGGTCTTTCCCGACGATCCGCTCGTGGACGAGCAGCACTGCGTGATCGAAGAGCAGGCCGGAGCGGTGCTGTTGAGCGATATGGGTTCGCGCACCGGGGTCTTCGTGCGGGTGCGCGGAGCTCAGGAGCTCTCGCACGGGGACGAGCTCCTGCTCGGCCGCACGCGCCTGGTCGTCGACATCGCCAAGAACCGCGCGGCCTGAGCCGTTGCGGCTGGGTGACGGTGCGCGGCACCTCTACGGCCTGGTGACGGCGCGTGGCACCAGCGTGCGCCGGCCACAAAAAGCGAAAGGCCGAGGCGCACGCAGCGCCCCGGCCCTTTGGATCGCTTCGGTCAGCGAATCACTTCGCCGGCTCGGCGGGCTTGTCCGCCGGAGCAGCACCCTCGGCCGGCTTGGCCTCGCCGCCCTCGGCAGCCGGAGCAGCCTCAGCCGGAGCAGCCTCAGCCGGAGCGGCCTCAGCGGGAGCCTCGGGAGCAGCAGCTTCCGGAGTGGCCTCGCCACCGCCGCAAGCAAAAGCAAGGAGCGCAACCGGGATCAGAGCAATCTTCTTCGACATGTTGGAGATCCTTCCTGCCGAGCCCACCCTCGGTAGGGCGCTCGGACCGCTTTTCAGACGCCGGATCTAGTCGAAGCAGCTCAGCCTGCGGGAGTTTTTTTCGAAAATACTACTGATTTCAGTTAGCTAAGTACGATGTTCGGCCCGCCGGTCTGGGTTCGTCAGGGGGGATTCGGGCAAAATAAGCCGTCCCATGAGCCGAAAGGGCTAGCCTTGGCGTCCATTCCAAGGACCCCGTGTCGCGCTCTCCCGCCGCCGCCCTTCGCCTCCGCCTGGTTCGTGGCCAGGGGGGCACTGCGCGCAGCGTCGATCCCGCCCCGGGCGTCGATGACGCCGAGCTCGTCGCCCGCGTCCGGCGCGCAGACTCGCACGCCTTCGAGTCGCTGTACCGGCGCCATGCCCCGTTCGCCCTGAACCTGGCGGTACGCATCCAGGGGACGACGGCCGACGTCGAGGACGTGGTGCACGACGCGTTTCTCCGCGCCCATCAGTGCCTCGCCGAGCTCCGGGAGGCGGGGGCGTTCCGCGCCTGGCTCGGCAGCATCGTGGTGCGGATCGTGCGCACGCGCCTGCGGCGCCGCCGCCTGGTTTCGCTGCTCGGTCTCGGCCAGCCCGAGCCAGTCGATCTCGAGGCGGTCGCCGCTCCCGACGCCGATCCGGAGGCGCGCGCGCTCCTCGCCCAGGTGTACGCGCTCTTGCAGTCCCTGCCGGCCGACGAGCGCATCGCCTGGACGCTGCGTCACGTCGAGCGGCACCGCCTCGAAAGCGTCGCGGAGCTCACCGATTGCTCGCTCGCCACGGCCAAGCGCCGCATCCAGCGGGCGCAGCGCTACCTGGACGGGCGCTTCGTCTCGCCCTTCGCGGAGGCGCCATGACGCGGCCGCTGCGCGATCTCTCCGCGTTCCCGCTGCGCGATCACGGCGCGCCCGATCGCGTCGATCGGATTTGGCGCCGGCTCTCGCCGGAGCTCACCCCGCACCGGCGCGAACCCTCGCGCTCGTTTTGGGGACCGGCTCTCCTGGTCGCGGCGTTCGGCTCGGGCGTGTTCGTGGGCGCTCGCTGGCTGCGGCCGGAGGCGCAACCGACGCTCAGCGCGGAGCGTCCTCGGGCGCCCGAGCGCGCGGCGGGTCTCGCGACGCCGCTGCCCGAGCGCGCCGAGGTGCTGTCGGAGGCGGAGCCGAAAGCGCGGCCGTTGCAGAAGTCGCGCGCCGTGGCCGTGGTGGCCCGTTCTCCGGTGCTCTTGCCGCTCGCTTCGGCGGAGCCGGCCGAGCAGACGCCGGCGCCCGTGTCGGGACCGCCGGACTGGGAGCGGCTTTCCGAGGCGGGTGACTTCGAAGCGGCGCGAGCGTCGCTCGACGCGGCCGGCGGGTTCGACGCCGTGCTCGGGAGCGCCTCCGCCTCGCAGCTCATGACCCTGGTGGATCTGGCGCGCGCGTCCGGAAGCCGCGAGCACGCGATCCTGGCGTTGCGCCGGGTGGTGGAGGTGTTCCGAGCCGCCCCGGAGGCGCCGCTCGCGGCCTGGACGCTCGGCAACGTGCTCGACCAAGCCGGAGATCAGGCGGGGGCGGCAGAGGCATTCGCCCTTTACCGGCGCTTGTCTCCGGGCGGCGACTTCGCCGAAGATGCGTTGGCCCACGAGGTCGCGCGCGCGTTCACGCTCGGGGACTTGGAGCTCTCGGCTCGTTTGGTCGCCCAGTATGAGAATGAGTTCCCGAACGGTCCTCGGCTGGAGGAGTTCCGCGCCGAGCAGGCGAAGCGCTCGGCGCGCGCCATCGGCCCCGAGGTACCGGAGCCGGTCGAGCCGGACCTACTCGCAGAGCCCGCGCTCGAGGAGCCGGGCTACGCGGAAACCCCCGCCACCAAGCCTTCGAAGTAGCGTCCGCGCGTTCGTGCTG
>DASXWF010000352.1:0-8138 GCA_036503835.1 Polyangiaceae bacterium
ATCGGTCCGCACACGCCGGCGCTGCGAGCGTTTCGCGACGCGCACGGGTTTCGCCCGATTCGCACGATCACGCCGGCGGTGACCTGCTCGGTTCAGTCGACGTTTCTGACCGGCCTCCTACCGCGCGAGCACGGCGTCGTCGGCAACGGCTGGTACTTCCGGGATCTCGCGCAGGTGTGGCTCTGGCGACAGTCGAATCACCTGGTCACGGGTGAGAAGCTCTGGGAGGCGGGCAAGCGCCGCGATCCGGGCTTCCGCGCGGCGAAGCTCTTCTGGTGGTACAATATGTACTCGTCCGCCGACTTCTCGCTCACCCCTCGGCCGATGTACACCGCCGACGGGCGCAAGTTGCCCGACGTGTACGGCGAACCGCCGGAGCTCCGCGACGCGCTGCAGCGAGAGCTCGGCACGTTTCCGCTCTTCGAGTTCTGGGGACCACGTGCGGGGATCGCCGCCTCCCGCTGGATCGCGCGCGCGACCGAGCGCGTGATCGACGAGCACCGGCCGGCGCTCACGCTCTCGTATTTGCCGCACCTCGACTACGATTTCCAGCGCTTCGGGCCGAACGATCCGCGCTCGGCGCGCGCGCTGTCCGAGATCGACGCCGTCTGCGGCGAGCTCTTCGAGTTCGCGAAGCAGCGGGGACTCGGGGTGGTGGTGCTCTCGGAGTACGGGATCACCGAGGTCAGCGACGCGGTGCACGTCAATCGCGCCCTGCGCGAGGCCGGACTCCTGCGCGTGCGCGAGGAGCTCGGGCGCGAACAGCTCGACGCCGGGGCGAGCACGGCTTTTGCAGTCGCGGATCACCAGATCGCGCACGTGTACGTGCGCGAGTCGAAGCGCGTGGCGGAGGTGCGTGCCCTGCTCGAGCGCTTGCCCGGTGTCGAGACCGTGCTCGATCGCGAGGGTCAGCGCGGCCTCGGCCTCGACCATCCGCGGTCCGGCGAGCTCGTGCTGATTTCCGCGGCAGATCGCTGGTTTTCTTACTACTTCTGGCTCGACGACGCGCGCGCTCCGGACTACGCGCGGACGGTCGATATCCACGCCAAGCCGGGGTACGATCCGGTGGAGCTGTTTCTGGATCCGGCGCTCGCCGTTCCTGCGCTCACTGTGGGCCGCAAGCTGCTCGCGCGCAAGCTCGGATTCCGCGCGCTGCTCGACGTGATTCCGCTCGACGTGAAGCTCGTGCGCGGATCGCACGGGCGCGTCACGGATCGTGCCGAGGACGGTCCGGTGTTGCTGTCATCGAGGCCCGAACTGCTGCCCGAGGGCGACGTGCCCGCGACCGCGGTGAAGGAGCTGCTCTTGCGGCACGTGTTCGGCGCCGGGACGGAGCGTCCGGCGGACGCCTGAGCGGGCGCGCGCTCCGGAACCGCCGGGGAATACTCCGCTTTTTCGGGAAGGTCGGCGGCGCCTGCGGCGCGCGAGCGGAGGCCCGAACGCGGAACGCAGCGCGACGCGCGAAATCGCGGCGATACTCGGTGGAATCGGGCGTACACTAGGGTCGTCGGATAGGGCGCGAGGGAACTGGAGCGCAGATGACGACGAGAAAAACAAAGGGTCTTTCGAGAGCTGCTGCGGCCGGCCGCGTGCGTGTCTTCGACAACGCGGGACACCTCGATATCGATCGCGCGCAGCGCTTGCTCGATCTCGGCAAGACGAACGGCGTGGAGCAAGTCGCGTTCGTGGCGGGCTCCGCGGCGGAGGACGACCTCGCCGAGGAGCTGGCGGAAGAAGCGGTCCACGCCATGACGACAGGAGCCGATCAGCTCGGGGACGATCTCAATCAGGAGGTCGAGGAAGACTGGGGCGGCCCCTTCGTCGTGACCAGCGCCAACAAGGAGTTCGCGCTCGGCACCGACGAGTCGAACATCGAGGAAGCGACGCGGGAACCGTTCCCGACGACCTGAACCGCGCCCGCGGGCGCCGGGGGGCGCTCAAGTCCCGCGGACTTTGCGCTGCGCGACGAGCGTCAGCGCCGTCAGTGAAAAGGCAATCGCCGCGATCTCGCGGGCGCCGGCCGCGGCCGCGAACAGGGCGTCGACGAGCGAGATGCCGGCGATCAGCGAGACCACGGCCGTGCCGATGCTGCGCCCGCCGCGCCGCGCGAAGTCGAGGGCGCGCAGCGTCCAGAACACGCACGCCGCTGCGATCCCGAGCACGATCGGATCGAGCAGGTCGCGGCTTCGAGCCTCGAACAGGGCGAGCGCGAGCGGCGCGAACAGAAACGCGGCGGGCCAGAACCGCCCGACCGCGGTCGCCGTTTCGAAGCGCGCGATGTGCGTCAGGCCGACGATGTAGAGCAACAAGGCTGCCGCCGCCTGCCACGTGAGCGCCGACGGCACGGCGGCGACGGCGAGCGCGCCGAGCACGTAGAGCCCGGCCCGACACAGCCCCATCACCACGGGCGACCACGCGATGCCTTTGTGAAAGCGATCGTAGAAGACGACGGCCAGCGCCGTCGCGGCGCCGGCGAGCGGCCAGGCCATGCCTGCGGGCGTGAGCCCGAGCAGCGCCCCGAGCACCAGCGTACCGATCCCGGCGGCGAGCAACCCGCCGCCGATCGCTTGCACCTGCTCGCGCGTCGCCTCGCCCCGCGGGATCGGACGCTCCGGGCGCTCGCGCGCGTCGATCTCGGCGTCGAACGCGTCGTTCAGGAACATCCCGCCCACGTAGAAGGCGGTGCCGGCGAGCCCCGCGAAGACCAGCGCCGGCGCGTGCGCGGGCAGGTTCGAGAAGGCGCCGGACAGCGCGGCGCCGCACAGCACGTTCGACCACACGGTGGGAACGTTCGAGACCCGGCCGAGCTCGAGCAGCGTCTTGAGCCTCATGCAGTCGTCCGCGTCTCAGCTGGGTCCGGCTTCGACCCGCGAGAGGAGCTCGGCGCGCGTCCATTCGAGCTCGCGCGCGAGATCGTCGGTCACGCTTCCCGTCCGGTAGGCGGCGGGTAGCACGTCGAACGTGTACGTCTCCACCTCGAGCGCGCTCGGAAGCTCCGGCGCGGCGCGCAGCAGCTCGGAAAGCTCCGCGCGAGTGCTCGAGAACGGCGGGAGCTCCGCCTCGAACACCGGCACGTGGAAATGCACGCGCCACTCGGCGCCCGCGTCGAGCTCGCCCGCGTGCTCGATGGCGTCCGCGAGATCGACGAAGCGGCGGAGTGCGCCGTTCGGGCTCCGCACGACGGTCTGATGCAGGTAGACGTCGTCGGCGAACGCCCGCAACGCCGAAAGCGCCGCGGCGTCGGGGCTCCGGACGCGGAGGCCCGCGCTCACCTGGAGCTTCGGCACGGCGATCCCTGCCGAACGCAGGCGCCGGAGCGCGTCGAGCGGCGACTCGAATTCGACCGATGCGTGGCACGCGTCGAGGCACACGCCCACGTGGCGCCGCAGCGCCCGCTCGGCGGAAGCGGCGTCCAGGCCGACGAGTCGACCGAAGAATTGCAGCGTCTCCTCGTGAAACAGGTGCTGCTCGAAGAAAGCGATCGCCTGCTCCGTCGTCTCGAGGAAGCACGCGGGCTCGGGCTCGAGCGCGAGCGCGACGGCGTGCCCGAGATCGCGCTCGATCTGCACGAGCTCCCCGGCCACGCGCGCGATGTTCTGCGCCATCGTTCGCGCCGCGTGCGGCGCGGCGGCGCGCGGCGCGAAACACCCGGGAACCGTGCTGATGCTGCCGGGAACCCCTTCCGGCAGGAGCAGCGAGAGCACGCGCGCGAGCGAGATCGTGTAGCCGACTCGCCGTTCCTCGAGCCAGTCGGGCAAGTAGACCTTCTGCTTCACGCGCGCGCCGTGAAACTCACCGTACGGAAAGCCGTTCAGCGTGAAGACGTACAGGTTCGAAGCCGCGAGCGCGTCGCGCGCCTGCTCGATCGAGCCGGGCCGCTCGAGCTCCGCCGCCGCGCGTCCCGCGAGCCGGAGACCCACGCCGAACGGCTCGCGCGGCGAAACCGCGCGCTTGACCTGCGGGACGAACGTGCGGAGGACGCGCTCGACCTCGGCCCAGGATTCGCCGGCGTGAATGTTCGTGCAGTAGGTCAGGTGGGCGCCCGCGGGCGACGTGAGGATCATGCTCGCTCCGCCCGCTCGCGCAGCCAGCCGATCGCCTCCTCGACCCGCGCGGCGTCCATGTCGTGGATTTCGCGGCTGCGCCCGATCCCTTCGAGCAGGGTGACGCTGAGCGCGCCGCCGAGGTGCTCGCGAAAGTCCTCGAGGCCGCGCAAGACGCTGAGCCGCCCCGCGCTCTCCTCCGCGAGCGCCGCGTGGTAGCGCGGCAGGCCGAGGCGGCCGAGCAGCTCCAGGATGCGCTCGAGATCGGCGCTCGCCAAGAGACCGCTTCGCTCCGCGTAGCGGGCGTCGAGCAACATGCCGATCGCGACCGCCTCCCCGTGGCGGAGCTCGTGTCCGCTGATGATTTCGAGCTTGTGCGCGGCCCAGTGCCCGTAGTCGAGCGGGCGGGCGCTGCCGGTTTCGAACGGATCGCCGCCCTCGCGGATGTGCGCGAGGTGGAGAGCCGCGCAGCGGCGGACCAGCGACGCGAGCGGCGCGGCCTCCGCGCGCGACAGCGCGGGCGCGTGCGCCTCGAGCCAGGCGAAGAACTCCGGATCGCGGATCAGCGCGACTTTCACGGCCTCGGCCATGCCCGCTCGCGCGTCGCGCAGCGGCAGGCTCCGCAGCAGCGCGAAGTCGTCGACGACCGCGTGCGGAGGCGCGAAGGTTCCTACGAAATTCTTGGCCGCAAAGCCGTTCACCGACGTCTTCACCCCGACGCCACCGTCGCATTGCGAAAGCACCGTGCTCGGCACGCGCACGAGCCTGAGGCCGCGGTGCGTCACGGACGCCGCGTAGCCGACGGCGTCGAGCACCGCGCCGCCGCCGATCGCGATCACCGAGGCCTGCCGATCGAGCCGCAGGCGCGCGAAGGTCTCGAGCAGGCGGGGCACGAGCTCCGCGTCGTTCTTGCAGGCCTCGCCGCCCGGCACGATCAGCGGCTCGGCGCGCAGCTCGACCGACCCCGAGTGGCGCGCGGCGTACCCGGTGACGCGCGCCGGAAGCTCCGGCTGAGCGGCCACGAGGCCGCCGTCGAGCACGAAGCAGCTCGGGTGCCGCCGCTCGGGTTCTCGCCGAGCGATCGCCCAGGCGAGCGCCGGCTCCTCCGGGGCGAGAGCGCCGTCGACGAACACGACCGGGTAGTCGAACTCGACGCGGAAGCGTTGGTCGTGAACGTCTTGCGGAACGAACCCGGCGGGCAGCATCGGAAGCTCGTGGGAAGCCTAGTACGAGTTGAAGGGTTGGCCCGGCGTGGTAGGTTTCGCCCGCTCATGGCGACGCCGGACGGGCTCGAAAGTTGGCTCCGCGCATTCCTCGGCGCCCACGGCGGCATCGCCGGCACCGTGCACGAACGCCGCGGCGAAACGCTGGCGCTTTCCGCTGCCGTGAACATTCCGCCTCCGGTGGTGCGCGCCACGGAAATCATCCCCAAGGGTAAGGGGATGGCCGGGCTGGCCTGGGAGCGGAACAGCGCTGTCGCGACCTGCAACCTGAAGACCGATCAATCCGGCGACGTGAGGCCCGGGGCCAAAGCGGTCGATGCCCAGGCGGCGCTCGCCATTCCCGTCCGCGGCGCCGACGGGGAGGTGCGGGCGGTGGTCGGCATCGCGTTCCTCGGCGAGCGTGAGTTCGCCGCGGAAGAGCTTTCGGCCTTCGAGCGAGCGGCGGGCGCGCTGCCCGGCTGACGGCGCGCGCGCTACCGCCGGTGTCGGAGCGCGAAGGCGGCGTGGCAGGCGCGAAAGCGACGGCTCTCCTCCACGCAGCGCAAGAGCTCGCGATCGTACGGCGTGACCAGGCACTCGCGCGTGAGCTCGTCGATCTCGCTCTTCAGGTGGGCGCCGGGCGGCAGGGCGGAGCTTCCGCGCCCCGCGAGCTCGAGCGCGAAGGCACGACACTCCGCCGGGCCGGGCGCCTTGCGGCGGCACGCGGGCGCCGCGAAGGCCGTCGATAGCAGCGCGGCGAGCAGCACGGCCCCGTGCGCGCGTTCAGGCGCGCAGCGCCGCATCGAGCTCCGCCCGCGCAGCCTCCAGCATGCGTGCTTCGACCGCGTCCACTTCGGGGTCCGTGAGCGTACGCGCGTCGGCGGCGTCGCTGCGCGCTTTCGGATCGCGGTACACGACCCGAAACGTGAGCGAGCGCCGCCCGGCGGGCACCGAGCCGCCCCGGAATTCGGCGACGACGTCGATCGACTCGGCGAGCTCGCCGCCCGCCTTCCCGAGCACGGAGCTGACGCGCCCGGCGGTCACGTCTTCGGCGACCACGAGCGATAGATCGCGCGTCACGGGCGGCACGCGCGGGATGGTGCGGTACCGCGGGACCGCCTTGCCGAGCGCTTCCAGCGCGTCGAGATCGATCTCCACGACCTGCGCCGGACCGCCGAGGTCGAAGTCGCGCACGACGTCCGGATGCAGCGGGCCGAAGCGACCGACGAGCGTCCCTTCGACGAACACCTCCGCGGCGCCGCGCGGGTGGAGGTGGCGGGACACGTCCTTCGCTCCCGCGAATTCCACCGTGGCGCGCCGATTCGAGACCCGCTCGACGAACTCCACCGCGACGCCCTTGGCGTCGTAGACGTCGACGTCCGGCGGATCGAGCACGAGCTCCTGCAGGCGAGGCCCGGCGAGGATGGCGGCCATGCCGAGGCGCTCGCTCGGCAGCGTCCCCACGTCGCCCGCCGAGCGGGGTCGCGGGCCGTCGTTCGCTTCGCTCACCGGCGCGTGAAAGGTCGCGCCCACGCAGAACAGACGTACGCGGAGCTCCCCGTGCCGCCGCGCGCGCCGGAGCGCGTCGATCAACCCCGGCAGCAAGCTCGTCCGCATCACGCTGCGCTCTTCGCCGAGCGGATTGACGAGGCGGACGACCGGCTCCGGTGCGGAGAGCTTGACGAGCGCCTTCGGATCCACGAACGCGTAGGTGAGCGCCTCCGAGAGCCCGAGGCTCGCGGCCATGATCAGCGCGGAACGGTGCATCTCTCCGGTGCGGCGCAGCGGTTGCGGTGGGGCATCGGGCAGGCGCGTCGGAATGGCGTCGAAGCCGCGCACGCGCGCGACCTCGTCGATCAGGTCGACTTCGCGCGTCACGTCGGGGCGATGCGACGCCGCCAAAACCTCGAGCGACGCCGCGGCGCCGCTGCCCGCGCGCGCCGTGACCGGGAACCCGAGGCGCTCGAGGATCCCGGCGGCCTCGTCGAACGGGACGGGCACGCCGAGCAGCGAATCGAGCCGTGACGAACGCAGGCCGATGCGGGCCGGCTCGACCGCCGGTCCGCGCGCGTGAATCGCGCCCCGCACGATCTTGCCGCCGGCGAGCTCCGCGAGCAGGCGCTTGGCGCGTTCGAGCACTCGCGGCACCGCGGCGTAGTCGACCCCGCGCTCGAAGCGATGGCTCGACTCCGTGTGCAGCCCGTGACGGCGAGCGGTGCGGCGCACGCCGCGCGCCGCGAAGTAAGCGCACTCGAGCAAGACCTTGCGCGTGCTCGCCTTGATCTCGCTGTCCAGTCCGCCCATCACGCCGGCGAGCGCCGAAGGACCTTCGCCGTCGGCGATCACGAGATCGTCCGCGTCGAGCTTGCGCGCCACGCCGTCGAGCGTCGTGAACGGCTCGCCCGCGGTGGCGCGCCGTACGATGATGCGTCCACCGCGCACGCGATCCAAATCGAACGCGTGCATCGGCTGCGCGTACTCGAGCAGCAGCAGGTTCGTCACGTCGACGACGTTCGAGATCGAGCGCACCCCGAGGCCTTCGAGCCGGAATTTCAGCCACAGCGGCGAGGGCCCGATGCTCACGTCGAGCACGGCGCCCGCGCCGTAGTGCGGGCAGCGCTCCGTGTCGCGATTCTCGATCGCGATGAGCGTCGCGAGCTCCACGTCGGCTTCCGGCAGCGGCGCTTCCGGCGCCGGGGACGCCTGCGGGAACGCGTAGAGCGCCGCGAGCTCCCGCGCGATGCCGGCATGACCGAGCGCATCCGGCCGATTCGGCGTCACGTCGAGCTCGAAGATCCAATCCACCGCGCTCGGCACCGCCTCCGCCAGCGACTGCCCCGGCTGGGCGCTGCCGGCGGGCAGGATCAAGATGCCCTCGGCCTGAGCGGCAAGC
>DASXWF010000353.1:0-5745 GCA_036503835.1 Polyangiaceae bacterium
GGCCTGCTCGGTCGGGACGAGGCAGGTCATGTTCACGGCGAAGCCGGACTGGAGCGGCGTGTTCTTGTAGAGGTAGGCGAGCACGAGCTGCTCGTCCGACTCCTTCTTGAGCTCGAGCTCGATGCAGACGTCGTCGGTCGAGACGTCGCGCACGTCGAGCAGCATCGGTAGCTTGCGCGAGACGGCGATCTCCGCGATGCGCTCGACCAGCGTGGCCTTGTTCACGGCGTAGGGAATGCTCGTGATCTGGATGGTCTTGCCGCCGCGGGTCTCCTTGCCCGGCCGCCAGGTGCCGCGCACGCGCACGGTGCCCTGTCCGGTCTCGTAGATCTGCTTGAGCTCTTCGGCGCTCGAGATGATCTGCCCGCCGGTCGGGAAGTCGGGGCCGCGCACCGTGCGGCAGAGCTCGCGCGCGGAGAGCCGCTCGCCCTTCACGAGCGCGTCGAGCAGGCGAATGGTCGCTGCGCACACCTCTTCCGGGTTGTGCGGGGGGATGTTCGTGGCCATGCCGACGGCGATGCCGGTCGCGCCGTTGACGAGCAGGTGCGGCAGTTGCGCGGGCAGCACGATGGGCTCGGATTTCGTGCCGTCGTAGTTCGGGCGGAAGGGCGCCGTGTTCTGATCGAGCTCGTCGAGCAGCCGCACCGCGAGCGGGTCCAGCCTGCACTCCGTGTAGCGCATGGCTGCCGCCGGATCGCCGTCGAGCGAACCGAAGTTGCCGGAGCCGTCGATCAGCGGCACGCGCAGGCTGAACGGCTGCGCCATGCGCACGAGCGCGTCGTAGATCGCCGAATCGCCGTGCGGGTGGTAGCCGCCCATCACGTCGCCGACGACCTTCGCGCACTTTCGGTGCTTCGAGCCGGGGGCGATGCCCTCGCGCCACATCGTATAGAGGATGCGGCGCTGTACGGGCTTGAGACCGTCGCGCACGTCGGGGAGCGCGCGGCTCGTGATCACGCTGAGCGCGTAGTTCAGGTAGCGGGTCTGCGCGATCTCGTGGAGCGGAACGTTTTCTTCCACGTTGCCGAGCTCGGGCGGGGTGTCGCCGCCTTCCGAGCGGCGCTTGCGGCGCGAGCCGCCGCCTTCGCCGTCGCTACCGGATGTCTTGCCTTTTCTTCGGGTCGCCACTCGCGCGGCTTTCGCTACGGGGTTCGAGGCCGAGCGTCAATCCCTTTGGCAGCGGGCAGGCGGCCGGAGGACGAAGGTCGAGCTCAGCGCCGGTAGTCCTCGACCTCGATCGAGTAGCGTTTCATCCAGCGATGGATCTGCATCCGCGCCTTCCCGAGCTCGCGCCCCACCGCAGCGACGTTGCCTCCGTGCTGGGTCAGTAGCGCCCGCAGCTCGGCCTCGTCCGGGGCGTCGGCCATTGCGATGGGCGTCCGGATCGACACGGGCGCCGAGGCCAGCCGGCCATAGCCGTCCATCGCTTCCGTCACGGCTTCGGGCAGGTGTTCGGGCAAGAGCACCGGTCCGTCCGCGAGCGCGATCGAGCGCTTGATGCAGGCTTCGAGCTCGCGAACGTTGTAGGGCCAGTCGTAGTGGAGCAGGGCCGTCATGAACGGGAACGTCGGGCGGAGATCGCCCCGTCCCTGCCGGTCGAGAAAGCTCCGTACGAGCAGGAAAATGTCCTCTTTGCGCTCGTGAAGCGGCGGCAGGACGAGCTTGTACTCGTTCAGGCGGGCGAACAGGTCTTCGCGGAACTTGCCTTCGCGCTGCAGGCGGCCGAGGTCGCGATGCGTCGCGCACACCACGCGCACGTCGATCCGCTCCGGCGCGGTCGCGCCGAGGGGAAGCACTTCCTTCGCCTGAAGCACGCGCAAGAGCTTCGCCTGCGCTTCGAGCGGCATGTCGCCGATCTCGTCGAGCAGGAGCGTGCCGCCGTCGGCCGTGCGGATGAGTCCCGGCTTGTCGCGATCCGCGCCGGAAAAGGCTCCACGCTTGAAGCCGAAGAGCTCACTCTCGAGCAGGTTGCCCGGGATGGCGGCGCAGTTCACCGCCGCAAACCGCCCGGCTCGCCCGCTCAAGCGATGCAGCTCCGAGGCCACCACTTCCTTGCCGGTGCCGCTCGCGCCGAGCAAGAGCACGTTGAGCTCCGCCTGCGCGATGCGTTCGAGCTCGCCGAGGATCCGATCCATCTGCAGCCCGCCGACCAGCGCGCTCGGCCGCAGGGCGCGCCGGACCGCGCCGCCGAGCATGACCCCGTCGATGCGATAGCCCGCGTACTCCTCGGCGCCCTCCTCCACGAGCTTCAGGACCGCGTCGCCGATGCGGAGCTCGTCGAGCGGCTCGAGCTCGGCTTCGGTCACGGGATGTCCGTCCACCAGCGTGCCGTTGCGGCTGCCGAGATCCCGCACCACGATCGAGCTGCCTTCGCGTCGCAGCTCGGCATGCCGCCGCGACACGGCGCTCACCGGCAGCAAGATGTCGGCGGGCGCGTCGCGCCCGATCGTGACCGGACCGCGCGGTAGCGGGTAAGCCGCGGGCAGCGCCGCGTACTCACCTGCGTACAGCAGCACGAGCCCGGGCGACCCCGGCTGGCGGTCGCGGCGCCCGAGATCGAACGCCTGCATTTCGTCGGTACGCTTGTCGTTCACGCTGGAGGCCGCCGTTCCGCCGGCGCCCGCCAGTCTGCCACGGGAGCCGAGGTGCTAACATCGCTGCGTGACCCCCCCAAAAGCCGCCGATTCCTCGCAGAAGCGCCGCCTCGACGTCGCCGTCGTCCAGCTCTCGAGCCAGGGCGACGTGTCCGAAAACCTCGCCCAGTGCGAGCATTGGGTGGCCGCGGCGGCCGCCAAGGGCGCCGAGCTCGTCGTGCTGCCCGAAAATTTCGCGTTCTTCGGCGACGAGACCGAGCGAGCCGCGCACGCGGAGAGCCTCTCGGACCCGAACGGTCCGATCCTGAAGAAGCTTTCCGGCCTCGCGCAGCGCCACCGGGTGCACCTGGTCGCGGGCGGCATGCCGGAGCGCAGCGGCGATCCGGCCCGCCCGTTCAATACGAACGTGGCCTTCGACAAGACCGGGGCGCTCGCCGCAAGCTACCGAAAGATTCACCTCTTCGACGTCGATCTCGCCGACGGCGCCTCGTACAAGGAATCGTCCAGCACGACCGCGGGCGTCGCGCCCGCCGTCGTGACCGTCGCGGGCTTCGGAGTCGGGCTCTCGATCTGCTACGACCTGCGCTTCCCGGAGCTCTATCGGACGCTCGCCGCGACGGGCGCCGAGCTCCTGCTCGTTCCGGCCGCGTTCACGCTCCACACCGGCAAGGATCACTGGCACGTCCTCTTGCGCGCGCGCGCCATCGAATCCCAGTGCTACGTCGCTGCCGCCGCGCAATGGGGCAAACACCCGCTCGGCCGCACGACGTACGGCCATGCGCTGATCGTCGATCCGTGGGGCACGGTGATCGCGGAAGCACCGGACGGGCCGGGATTTGCGCTGGCGACGATCGACGGGGCGAGGCTTCAGAGCGTGAGGGAGTCGTTGCCTTCGTTGAGGCATCGGAGGATGTGAGAGGGGAGGGGACCGGACCGGACCAGTCCCCAGTCCCCTTCACAAATGCCGCTTGGCAATCTCCGTCCACGTCCCCGACGGTTCGAGCATGATGTAACTCTTCCAATAAGGCCGCGCCTTCTGTGATTCCCCAACCTGCTCGTACGCCATCGCGAGGTTGAAGTAAGCGTCCGAAAACTTCGGGTCGCTCTGAATGGCGCCGAGGAAGAGCGGGATGCTGCTGTCCGGCTCGCCGCGCTCGAGCATCACGTACCCGAGGTTGTATTGGGCCTCGGGCTGGTGCGGATCGATCTCGAGCGCCCGCTTGTAAAGCGCCTCGGCCTTGGCGCCGTCCTGCCGGCGGAAGCGGATGTTGCCGAGGTTCGTGTACGCAATCGCGAGCCAAGGATCGAGCGAAATGGCCTCGTGATAGAGCCGCTCGGCCTCGTCCATCGTGAGCGGTTCTTCGTCGAGCTGGCTCGCGCGCAAATAGATCTCGTACGCGGTGCGCGCTCGCTCGCGCCCCGCCGAGGGCCGGAGCACGCGCACGACGTCGTCCCGCAGCGTCTTCACCTCGAAGTCCAGCAGCATCTGGCCGGTGAGCGGCTCGAACGCGCCGTCCTGGCTGCGCACCACGACGCGCTGGCCGTCGGAGACGATGCGAAGCTCCTGCAGGGGCCGCGTCACGCGCGGCAGCGAGCGGCGCAGCGCCGACACCGCGCGCGTCACGTCGCGCAAGCGCACCTTCTGCTGCAAGAGGCTCTGCGCCGTCCGAAGCGCGATCAGATCCGAGAAGGTGTACGCGCGCCGACCGCGGCGGCGGGCCGTCGGCGAGACGACGCCCGCGCGATCCAGCGTGCGCAGGCGTGTCGGCGAAATGGTGAGCAGCCGCGCGATCTCGCCGGAGGTGAACAGGTCCGTGAGCGGCTCTCGGCTGCTGCCGTCGGCGGGCGCAGGAGCGCCCGCGGCGCTCCTGTCGTCGGCACGCTGCATTCGGCCGCCACCTGGGCCGAACACGACGTGAATGATCTTATCGTCGCGTTGCTTCCTGCGACCCATGGGCGTGCAAACCGCGTCTATCACTCTGCCCACGCCGCGCGCCTGTCAAGAGGCGCGGCACTGAACCGCGAGCCGGCGTGCGGAGTCACGCGAGATCGCGCGGCCTCTGGCGCGAGGTCGAAAATGCCCCACGCCTCGCGACGGCGAATCTTCACCCTTGACTCCGCCGCGCGCGCCGTCGCTCGCTCACGCACCGCGCGCACCGCGTTTCGACTCGACGGGCTCGGCGCGGCGCGCGGGTCGTGCCACGGCTTCCGAAAAGACGCGCGCCTCTACGTCCACGTCGACACGCACTCCACGCACGTCGGTGCGCACGGCGAGCTCCGCGCGCACGCGTCCGATCGGCCCCGTCGATCGCACCTGCGCCTCGAGGCAGGCGATGCGCACGGCGCGCAGCCGCGCGTGCGGATCGCTCGCGATGAGCCGTGCCACCTGAGCGCCCTGCTCGTCGGGAACCGCGCCGCCCTTCGACGCGAACGGCAGGAGCACGCTCGTCGAGCCGTAGTAGGTCGCGCCGTCCGGCTCGGTGCGCGTAGCGCCCTCGCTCATCACGTCGGCGCACTCGAAGAGCTCGCGCCAGCGATAGTCGCTGCTCCGCCAGAGCTCGATCGTACGCCGGTCGAGCAACGGCGCGCCGCGCGCCTTGCGCAGACCCGGACCCTTGAGACGCTTCTGCATCCGACCCTGGGATCGTACGGCGCTCCGGGCGCGGTGGAGCAAGTAGCCGGACAGGTTGCCGCGCGCGGGCGAAGAAATTGGGCCTGGCACGGCCTCCGACCCTACGCTGGCGGCAGAGGAGAATTTCCATGCCGATCGAGCGCTATCGCGGCCCCGACCGCCGCCTCCACCGCATGTACGTGACCCGCAACACCGAGTACCACTTCCGCGGCGAGCGCTGCGTCGCTGTCCGTGACAGACGGACGGGCACCTGGCTCGACTCGCACCTTGCCATCGACCGCCGGTTGGCCGGTGCCGTCCGCTTTCACGGGAACGGAGTGGCGGTGCCCTCGGCCGAGGCACCGAAAGTGGGCGAGGCCCTCTACTTCGACGAAGACGGCCGCGAGCTCATCACGAGCCTTCTGGCCAGCATCGAGCGCCCCGGTCGCGAGGTCGTCCAACGCTATGCCGTTTGAGCGGCACTGGATCGAGTTGTTCAACCACTTTGCGCAATGCGCGTAACAAGTTGCACTACTTCGG
>DASXWF010000354.1:0-2962 GCA_036503835.1 Polyangiaceae bacterium
CCTTCGCTAACCCTTGACAGTGGATTCCGGTTTGACCTACATTGGGACCACGAGGCGTACGAGGTGCGCCACGCGTCGCCGTCACGATGGTGCCGCGGGCTCGCCGGGGAAGGATGATGAATTCAGGGTAGGGCTCTGCAATTGACGTGCAGCGCGGCCGCGGCAACTCGCCGGGCCACGAAATAGTTGGCTCGTTACTTGGGACGGGAACGGCGTTTCTGACGCCGCATCGGAAAGGGCAGCCGAACATGAACAACGTAATCAGGCACAGGCAGCATGTCGCGCTCGGGGGCACGCGAGACGTAAGCTTGGCGATGCTCGCGTCGGTGGCGCGCGAGCAGGCTTCGGTTTCGTTGGATCCGGCAAGCCGCGCGAGCATGTCGAAGAGCCACGCGTTCTTCTCCCGAAAGATGGAGAGCCGCGTTCCGATCTACGGTCTGAACACTCAGTTCGGGGATCAGGTGGTGCTGCTCGATCGCCACCTCGACGATTACGAGACCGAGCGCTACCAGAGCTCGCTCCAGAACCGCCAGGAAAGTCTGATCAAGTCGCACAACTGCGGCATGGGCGATCAGGCGCCGAACGAGGTGGTGCGCGGCGCCATGCTGCTGCGCTCGCGCTGCATGTCGCGCGGCTACTCGGGCGTCCGGCCCGACATCGTCGACGCCTACCTCGACTTCTTGAACCGCGGGATCACGCCCGAGTGCTATCGCTACGGCTCGATCGGCGCGAGCGGTGACCTGGTGCCGCTCGCCACGATCGCGGCGGCGGTCGTGGGCGAGGACGTTCAGGTCCAGTACGAGGGGCGCTCCGTTCCGGTGCGCGCGTTGCTCGCGAACCTCGGGCTCGCGCCGCTCAGGATTCAGGGCCGCGAGGGCCTCGCGCTCATCAACGGCACCTCGTTCATGAGCAGCATCGCGGGCCTCGCGCTGCACGACCTCACGGGGTTGTTCGATTCGATGATCACGGTCATCGCGATGGCGCTCGAGTCGCTGCGCGTGATCGAAGCCGGGTACATGCCCATCGTGCACGAGCTCAAGGGGCACCGCGGCGAGCTCGCCGTCGCCGAAGCCATCCGCAAGGTGTGGGCCGGCAGCCGGCTGATCCGCGACCTGGAAGAGGCGCGCTCCCAGGGCACGACCGACATCGGCGTTCAGGACTACTACTCGTTGCGCTCCGCGGCGCAGGGCTTCGGCGTTTTCCACGAGAACCTCGGGCGCGCGACCGAATGGATCGAGAACGAGATGAACTCCGTGAACGACAACCCCATCGTCGTTCCGGACGACGCGGAGGTCTATCACACGGCGAATTTCATGGGGTACTACGTGAGCTCGGCGTGCGACATGCTGCGCGCCGACATCGCGCAGGCGGCGACGTGGATTCACGCGCTCGTCGCGAACCTGGTGCATCCGCGCAAGAACCGCGGGCTGCCGGTGAACCTGATCGAGGATCCCACGAACTTCAGCGGCTTCAGGCCGGTCCAGATCCTGGCCGCCTCGCTCGCCGTGCAGTGCCGCAAGCTCGCGCAGTCGCACGCCTCGTTCGTGCTGCCGACCGAGGGCGACAATCAGGACGTGAACAGCCTGGGGACGCACGCGGCGTTCGACCTGCGCTCGGCGGTCGAGCACCTCGAGCAGCTGACCGGTGTCCTGCTCATGGCGTCCTCGCAGGCGCTCGAGCTCCGCGGCATCGGGAAGGCGAGCGCGAAGAGCCGCGCGGTGGTCGAGGAATACCGTCAGACCGTGCCCTTCCTGCGGGAAGATCGGCTGGTCCACCAAGACCTGACCGCCACGGTCGGGGCGCTGCGCAGCATGCGCTCGCTGTCGGGCGCCACGGCGCGCGTCGCGCAGGTCACCACGAACGAAGAGCCGAAGAAGAAGCTCTCTGCCTCCTCGGGTCTCTACCGCAAGGCCGGCGTCGAGCCGGTGGAAGAGGAGCCGATGGAGAAAGCCGCAGCGAGTTCGAGGCGGTGACTGCGAAACGAGCGACGGCCGCGCTCGCGGAGCGGGGCTCCCGCAGACCGGCGGGCACTCGAGCAGGCGCCGCCAAAGGCCGGAACGGGGCCCGCAGCGAGGTCAGGAGCGGGACGAAAAATGCCCGTCCTCGGCGCGAAGCCCGTGGTGTAGAAACGTCGAGCCGCGGAAAGCGTCCGGCACGAGGGAGATCCAGCATGAGCGAGGCAAAGAACCTGGAAGGGCTCGTCGGCAAGCACCTCATCTACACGTACGAGAACGGCTGGCAGTACGAGATTTACGTCAAGAACACGACGACGTTCAGCTACCGGATCCACAGCGGCATCGTCGGCGGCCGCTGGGTCACGGATCAGGAAGCGCACATCGTCAACGTCGGGGACAACGTCTACAAGATCTCGTGGGACGAGCCGACGGGGACGACGGTGAGCATCGTGGTCAACCTGTCGCGCCGCCGCCTGTACGGCACCATCTTCTTTCCGCGCTGGGTCGCCGACGACCCGAAGAAGACCATCTGCTACCAGAACCAACACCTCGATCTGATGCGCAAGTACCGGGACGAGGGCCCCACCTACCCGAAGCTCGTGATCGACGAGGCCGCGCACATCACCTTCCTCGAAGACTGCGGCCCCGACCGCAACGACGTCATCGACCGCCCCTCCTACGAACTCCCCGAAGGCTACACGAAGCGTAAAAACTAAGTCTTGGCGACCAGGTTGGTCTTGGGGAACAGATACGTGTCGGCGACTGAGTGGGTTTGTTTGGCCGCCAAGACGCCAGGGAGACGCCAGAGCCCGCCAGCGGAGGTTTTGGGATTGGGGGCTCGACCGGCGCGACGGATACGGAACCGTCACTCACCAGCGCTCGGTTGATGCGCCGAGCCGTTATGGTGAGGCGAGTCGCCGTACTGGAATCCAAACATTCCGCTGGCGGGCCCTGGCGCTCCTCTTGGCGTCTTGACGGCAAAAGAACCGCCTCCAACCAGCAATTCC
>DASXWF010000355.1:0-3911 GCA_036503835.1 Polyangiaceae bacterium
AAATCGGGCGCGCACGATATCGCGGCTTCGTGCCCGAGCAACGCAGAGGTCGAGGCGTTCCTCGCCGGACTGTTCCCCTGAGGTCACCGCCCTTCGCCCTGGAACAGCGCGCTCACTCCCCGTTCACCGACACGTCGAATCGTTCGAGCCAGAGCTCGCCGCTGCCGCCGAACACCTCGGTGATGAGCTCGACGCCCCCGACGGCGTATTCCGGCTCCACCAGCCCTCGCTCGACGGCGTCGTTCAGGACGAGCTTGAGGTCGAAGCTACCGCGGTAGCGATCGTTCTTCGCGGCGTAGGTCAACATCGTCCAGGTGTGGGTCGTGCCGCCGGACGCGTCGGGCTGGTTGACGACGTGCCAGAGGTGGAAGTCGACGCCCCCGATGCTGACTTCACCGTCGTCGAAGGTGCCGCCTGCGAGGTCTGCGGGGTCCGCGAACCAAACCATGATCTCGCTGCGGATGTCGGCGGGGTTCTTGGTGGCGCTCGCCGTGTCCGTCGCCGTGATCCACATCGTCGCATTGAAGTTGTGCGTGGCGCCGGCGGCGACTTCCGCGGCAAAGTCTAGCTCGAGCGATTCGATCGCGTCGATGCGGCGAGGCAACTGAGTCGTGGTGGAGGCGCCGCCGTCCCACGCTTTCCACCCGAACAGCGCTTCGGGCGCCGCGTACGACGAGTACGGTTTGTACTCCGGCCACGACCAGTTCCAACCGTATTGCTCGCCGGCATCGGTGGTTCGGCGCAGCAGGCACTGGGAATAAGGCTTTCCCTCCGCCCACGCCTCGTTCCAGAAGTTGTTGATCAGAACGGACTCGCTCGCTCCGATGGGCACGCGCACCCACGGCTCGCACGAGATTTCGGCGGGGCCGCTGACCCCTCCGACACCGGCGGCTCCAGCGACCGCTCCGCTTCCGGCGCTGCCGCCTTTGCCGCCTCCGGCGAGTCCCGCGCTGCCGCCGCTTCCATCGGCGCCGCCGCCGCTCACACCGGCCCCTCCGCCTGCGTCCGCAGTGCGTGAGGGCGTGCTCTCCGCACCACAGGCGGTCATGCAGAGCGCCGCTGCCAGGCCGAAACCCTTGAGACCTTCCACCGAGGCAACATTACAGTGCCGCGACGATCTCGACAATACGAGCCAGAGCGCTGCACGAAAAGCCCGTGCGGCGACTGACGGGCAATACTCGACGGCGCCAGGGGCGCGGCAGTTCTACGCCGGATCGGCCGTCATCGAAAGCGGTGTCGCCGGGCGGCGCTTCACGGCGCGACGCACTCTGCGCCCATGCCTCTGATCCCGTCCGCGTCGATAGTCGTACGGAAGAAGTCGATGTACCCGAGCGGTGGCGGCTGCGGGGAGGCGCCGCAGTTCAGGGTCTCCACGGACGGCAAGTTCGTGTGCCCGACGCGCGGGAAGTGGAACGTTGGTTCGGAAAGTCCAGAGAGCGGCAGAGCATCCCGAGCGTGGAGACGCGTGTGTTGTTCCTGGAAAGCTCGTCCCCATGAAGTGTGCGCTCGGCGTCGACGACGGCGCGCATTGACGCTCAGCCGAGGAGACGAACGTACCGCGCGCGGCTCGCGTTGACCTCGAGCGGCGCGCGGACTGGCGGAGCCGCCAAGCCTCGGGACTCTGGCACCAACCCGGCCGGCGACGACACGAGCGCCTGGCTCGTGTCGACGCGCGGCGCGGTTGCCGGTATCCATCAGGTCATGGCCATGCCACTCAGTCGAGACGCCCGCTGTCCGCGTTGCGGAGCACCGCTCGACTGGGACGGCGTGGCCCCGCGCGTCACCTGCGACTACTGCCAGACCGCCGTGCCCATGCACGTGCCGGCCTCAGGCCCGTGCTCGGCGCGCCGCAAGTGAGCACCAAGGACCACCTCGCCGGTCAGGTGGCCCTCGACTACCCCTCGAACCCGAAGCTGCCCTCGGTGTACGTCAGCGACAGCGCGATCATGATTCACCCGAGCAAGCAACCCGACGCCAAGGCGAGCCTCAAGGGTTTCGCAGCATGCCGCTGAGCACAGCCGTAGAGCGGCGACGGTCCCTGTTTGTCGTTACGCGAGCTAGGCGATCCAGCGTGCGGGCCGGGCCCCGGCGCTGCCGCCCAGGGGTGCTCTTCTGAACTACGGGAATATGGGAATACTGCCGGTGACGCCCCAGGCGCGGGCCGCGTGGAAGTTCGAGTACCCCTGCATGTCTGCCCAATTCCACATTTGCTTGGCCGTACTGGTCACGCCCATGTGGTAGCCACGCGTGTGCCCGGCCGGCGTTTCGCCGTTGTGGATCAAGCCGTACGTGCTAAAAAACTGTCCCCAAATCGGGTACGGGGTTTCGTTGCAGAGCACGAGCGAGATGGCAGTGGTTCTGTTGCCGGTCGAGACGTTGACAAAGTAGAACCCAGGGAAGCCCATGTCCGCCTCGACCGCGGAATAAGCCTCGGTCTTGATGCTTCCCCCCCAAATCGCTCTCAGCAGGTTAGTGGCTTGGGTCCCACAGGTCGTCCGAGACTTTTCGACGAGCAGGGTGGGTTGGAACTCCACCGGTCGCATGGCAGCGTCCGCCCGACCGAGGTTTTTGGCTTCGAGCGCGTGGCTGGCCACGAGCACCTCAGCGGGAGGTTCCCCTTCCGGCGCCAAGGTGAGGTAAATTTCCAGGTTCGTAAGCCCCGGGTGTTCCTCGAGCAACTGGGTCAAAGGCGGAGTGCCCATGTCCAGCGGCGCTACCTGTTCCACGAGCACGGACGGCTCGCCGGAAGCACTGGCGTCGAAGAACCGGTAGTGAGCTTTTCCGACCTTGAACTCGTGGAGAACCGTCATCTCCTCGGTGGGTGACGCGATCACGTCCGGACCGCTCGCCGTTGTCACGTCGTCCCCAGCGCCGCCGCAGCCCGCAGCAAGAACCGCCAGAAGCGAGACGATGCTGGTCTTCGCGTTCAGCCTCTTACGATTGGGGATCATGCGCGGCAACTTGCCGTCGATTTTCGCCACGATGTGCATTCCGTTCGACCTCCTCCATTAATTACGGTGGGCGCTCGATCTCTGGTCGCAGGATCTACGTTGTCGTGAACGCGCCGATCCAAACTCGCCCGGTGTTGGCAGCGCCCGCGCAGTCTCCGGCAAGCGCCTTCCTTCAAAAATCCGCGACCTGCTCTCCTCCCGACATGATCCACCTCGGCTCCCTCGCGTCGCTCGCTGATCCGAGCGGTCTCAGGCCGCTCCGATCACGAGCGAAGTTCGTGGTCGGCCCTGAATGGATTGGAATCGTCGATGTAGCCGTGCTCAGTCGGCGCTCTGCCGCGAGTTGGCAAGCACGCGTACCTCCGCCTGGCGGCGCTCGCGTCCGAAAATGTCGTACCCGGCGCGCGCAGCGACGACCTCGACGTGCTCGCCGCCGCCCTCGATCGGCCGATGAAAGATTCGGCCTCGTTCGAGCCCGAGCGCACGGGTCAGAGCCGAACCGAGCGCGCTCGAGTCGGCACGATTGCTCGCCTCGGCTTGCACCGCGCAGCGGATATTGCCGCAGTCGACTCGGTTGATGGCGACGGCGCCGCGGAATCGGCCGGCCTGCACGTCCGCCTGGAGATCTGCACGCAGCCGAGCATCGACCTCGCGGGCCCATTGGCTGTCGCGCACCTCCGCCTGCACCTCCTGCTGCAGGGCGCCGAAAGTTTGACGTTGTTCGGGCACCTCGGCGCGCGACGGGGAGGTGTCTGCGGCTTCGGTGGCACCCACTTCCGCGCGCTCGGGACCTTTCGGCGCGTAGTCGTGCCGCTGCAGCGCGCGCACGGGCTCCGCGACCGTGCGGCGTACGGCCGGCAGCGTGGGTTCGTTCCGGCGCTCCTCCGCTGTCTCACCCCTCGTTCGGGTCGAACCGTTCAGCAACCAGAACGCGGTGGCCGCGAGTGCTGCGGTGCCGAG